>NZ_JBNHHB010000050.1:0-36257 GCF_059091905.1 Arthrobacter sp. Dra40 | reverse complement strand
CAAACGGCGGATCCCTTGCTGCTGGTGCGGCAGTACCCTAACTGCTGCCGCCGGCTGTGTTACTCGCCGGTCGTGCCGTAGATGCCCGCCATCCAGGACTCCACGTCCTCGGGCTTGCGCGGCAGCGCCGCCGACAGGTTCACCGGACCATCGGCGGTCATCAGGATGTCGTCTTCGATCCGGACGCCGATACCGCGGTATTCGGCAGGCACGGCCAGATCCTCGTCCTTGAAATACAGTCCGGGCTCGATCGTGAACACCATGCCCGGCGTGAGCACTCCGTCCAGGTACAGATCGCGCTTCGCCTGGGCACAGTCATGCACGTCCAGTCCCAGATGGTGGCTGGTGCCGTGCGGCATCCACCTCCGGTGGTGCTGGCCCTCAGGCGAAAGCGCCTCGGCCAGGGACACCGGCAGCAGGCCCCACTCGTCCAGACGTTCGGCCAGCACCGCGACGGCGGCAGTGTGGACGTCCCGGAACTTCACGCCGGGCTGGGCCGCGGCGAAGCCGGCATCGGCCGCGTCGAGTACGGCTTGGTAGACCTTGCGCTGGACCTCGGTGAACGTGCCGTTGACCGGCAGCGTGCGCGTCACGTCCGCGGTGTACAGGGAGTCAGCCTCCACCCCGGCGTCCAACAGCAACAGGTCGCCGGCCTTCACCTGTCCGTTGTTACGGATCCAGTGAAGAATCGTCGCGTTGTTGCCGCTGGCGGCAATGGTGTCGTAGCCCAGGTCATTGCCCTCCTCACGGGCACGGGCGAAAAACGCGCCTTCCACAACGCGTTCGCCGCGCTCGTGGGTGAGCGCACGCGGCAGCACCTTGACGACCTCGTGGAACCCGTTGACCGTGGCTGCCACGGCCTTCTCCATCTCCTGGACTTCCCACTCGTCCTTGAGCAGGCGCAGCTCGGACAGCGCTTCGGAGAGCTTGCCGTCCAGCTGGTCGGATTCCTCCAAATCCACGCCGGTGTTGATCCGCGAGGTGTCCACCAAAGCGTCGACGTTCAGGTCGACCTCGCGCAGCAGCCGGATGCGCATGCCGCCCACATGGACCACACCGGCGTCCTTGGTGATGGCAACTTCCAGCTCGCCCAGATCAGCGGTCGGCAGCCCAAGCCGCCGGTTGAGTTCCTCCAACGTGGGCCGGGGCCCAATCCAGAACTCGCCGTAGCGCGCGTTGGCATAGAACTCGGCGGAATCGCGGCCGGACATCGGACGGAAATACAGCGTGGCCCGGTGATGGCCCCCGTCGTCACCGGTTCCAGCCTCGGTGGGCTCCATGACCAGCACTGCGTCCGGTTCATGGTCCAGGCCCAAGCCGGTCAAATGGGCGAAGCCCGAATGCGGGCGGAAGCGGTAGTCGGTGTCATTGGAACGGACCTTCAGAGGACCGGCCGGAATGACCAGGCGTTCACCTTGGAACTGGTCGGAAAGCGCCCGACGGCGGCGCGCGGCGTAGGGTGCGACCGCCTCCTGTTCGATGGCGGAGGTGACTGCCGGTGCCCAGTGGCTGCCCATAAAGTCCTTGAAGGCGTCCGATTCAGGGCGCTGCGAACGGTTGTTGACGCGGTCTTCCAGCGGCTGCTCCCCGGCAGGCTGCTGGGAGGCGTTTTCATTCTCGTAGGTACTCACCGTTCCATCGTCTCACCGGCCCAAGGCACTGCCAACATCCGCCGTCGCAGGGTCTTGGCGTAAATTGGTCGTGTGAAGATTGACCTCCACGCGCATTCCACCGTTTCCGACGGCACCGAACCGCCAGCCGACGTGATGCAGGCCGCGGCAGCCGCCGGTCTGGACGTGGTCGCGCTGACCGACCACGACTCCACTGCCGGCTGGGAGTCGGCACGCGCCGCCGCGGCCAAGGCGGGCGTGGGCTTTGTGCCCGGCATGGAAGTCACCTGCCGGACGCTCGAAGGCATCAGTGTGCATGTGCTCTCCTACCTGCATGATCCGGCGCACCCCGGCTTGCTGGCCGAAATCAACAAGGCACGCGACGCACGCATGGCAAGGGCCGAACGCATGGTGGAACTGCTCGCCGAGGACTTCCCGATCACCTGGGCGGAAGTCACGGCCCGCGCCGGCCACGGTGCGACGATCGGACGGCCGCACATCGCTGACGCGCTGGTGGCAGCGGGGATCGTCTCCGACCGCAGCGAGGCATTTTCCCGCATCCTGACCTCCCACTCGCGCTACTACGTGTCGCACTACGCCCCCGATCCGGTCACCGCCGTCGGCCTGGTCCGCGACGCCGGGGGAGTGCCGGTTTTTGCCCACCCGGTCGCAAGCAGCCGGGGCCGCGTGGTCGGCGAGCCGGTGTTCACGGAGATGATTGAGGCAGGCTTGGCGGGCCTGGAGATCGACCACCGGGACAATCCGGAAGATGGCCGGCAGAAGCTGCGCCGGCTGGCCGCCAGGCACGATCTGATCGTCACGGGCTCCAGCGACTACCACGGGACCGGCAAGCCGAACCGGCTGGGTGAAAACACCACCGACCCCGCCATGCTGGACCGCATCCTGGCCGCTGGTACCGGCACGGCGGCTCAGCTGCCCGGCCGCATCAGCAACTGACTGATCAAGGAACAGCGGATGCAGCCGCTGCCACCGCTCCGGCGTCGCCTTCCGAAGCGCCGGCTTCGATGATCGCCGCATGGTTGCCCAGCCGCTTGCGCATCACGTCGATGGCCTGCGGGTTCTGGTCCACGCAGACGAACCGACGGTCCAAGCCTGCCGCCACAGCGCCGAGGGTTCCCGAGCCGGCGAAGAAATCCAGCACCCAGTCGCCCGGCCGGCTGCTGGCGGCCACCATCCGGCGCAAGAGCCCTTCAGGCTTTTGGGTGGGGTAGCCGGTTTTCTCCCGGCCCGTGGGTGAGACGATGGTGTGCCACCACACATCAGTGGGCAGCTTGCCGCGGGCAGCCTTCTCCGCCGTCACCAGCCCCGGGGCCATGTACGGTTCACGGTCCACCTCGGTGCTGTCGAAGTGATAGGCCTTCGGGTTCTTGACGTAGACCAGGATGTTGTCGTGTTTGGCCGGCCAGCGGCTGCGCGCGCGGGCACCGTAGTCGTAGGCCCAAATGATCTCGTTCAGGAAGCTCTCACGGCCGAAGAGGATGTCCAGCAGCACCTTGGCATAGTGCACCTCACGGTAGTCGAGATGCAGGTACAGCGTGCCGTCGTCGGACAGCAGCCGCCAGGCCTCAGCCAAACGCGGCTCCAGGAACGACCAGTAGTCGTCGAACGCGTCGTCATAGCTGGCGAGCGTGCCTTTGACCGTCTGGTAGGACCTCCCCTTGAAACCGATTCGGTCGCCCTCGCCGTCGGCGCTTCGGACCATGGAGGTTTGCTGCCTGCGCTGGACCCGCCCGGTGTTGAAGGGCGGATCCAGGTAGATCATCGTGAAAGCGCCGTCCGGCAGCGTGGGCAGGAAGTCGGCGTTGTCCGCCTGGACTACCAGCGAGCCGCCGTCCGGCCTCCACAGGGCGCCGCCGGCCACTATGCTCCGCTGGCGCCGTCGGTGCCCTGCTGGGCCGTCTCGCTGACGACCTCGCCGTTGCGGCGGCGGGTGCGCGACCGCTTTCGGCGCGGCGTTTCGGCCGAGGCACCGGCCGTGCTCTCGGCAGCTGCCTCCTCACCGCTGCGCCGCTGCCGGCGGTTGCCTGAGTCGGACCGGCTCTGCGGGCCGCCCTGATGTGCCCCGCCGCGGCGGGACCCGCCACGGCTGCCGTCCTGCCGCTGGCCGCCGTCCTGCCGCTGGCCGCCGGAGCGTGCCGGACGCTTTCCGGTCTCGCCCAGGTCTTCGAGCTTTTCAGCGTCGATCCCGGCGAGCTTGCGCTGGCTGCGCGGCAGCCTGCCCTTGGTGCCTTCGGGAATGTTCAAATCCGAAAACAGGTGCGGCGAGGAGGAGTAGGTTTCCTGCGGTTCCGGTACGTCCAGACCCAGCGCTTTGTTGATCAGTCCCCAGCGCGGGACATCGTCCCAGTCGACGAAAGTCACGGCGGTGCCCTTGTTCCCGGCGCGGCCGGTGCGGCCCACGCGGTGCAGGTAGGTTTTCTCATCCTCGGGGCATTGGAAGTTGATGACGTGCGTGACGTCCTCTACGTCGATGCCGCGGGCAGCAACATCGGTGGCAACCAGCACGTCCACCTTGTTGTTGCGGAAGGCCCGCAACGCCTGTTCGCGGGCGCCTTGGCCCAGATCGCCGTGGATGGCGCCGGCGGCGAATCCGCGGTCCACCAGTTCTTCGGACAGCTTGGCCGCTGTGCGTTTGGTCTTGGTGAAGATGATGGTCCGGCCGCGGCCCTCGGCCTGCAGGATGCGGGCCACCACCTCGTCCTTGTCCAGGTTGTGCGCACGGTAAACAACCTGGCGGATGTCCTTCTTGGTGATGCCTTCGTCGTCAGGGTCGGCGGCCCGGATGTGCGTCGGCTGAGTCATGTACCGCCGTGCCATGGCGATGACGGGCCCCGGCATGGTGGCCGAGAAGAGCATGGTCTGGCGAACGGCCGGAGTAGCGGCCAACAGGGTTTCAACGTCCGGGAGGAAGCCCAGGTCCAGCATTTCGTCGGCTTCGTCCAGCACCACGATGCGGACGTTCTTCAGGCTCAGATACTTCTGCCGGTGCAGGTCGATGAGCCGCCCCGGCGTGCCGACCACGACCTCCACGCCCTTCTGCAGCATCTCGACCTGGGGCTCGTAGGCGCGGCCGCCATAGATGACCGAAACCCGGGCGTTGCGCTGCTTGGAAGCGGTGGTCAGGTCGTTGCCGACCTGCACGGCCAGTTCACGCGTGGGCACGATGATGAGGGCCTGCGGTGCCCCGGGAACCGGAAGCTTGTCGTAGCCGTCGTCGTCAGGTCCGACGACCCGCTGCAGCGCCGGGATGCCGAAGCCCAGGGTCTTGCCGGTACCGGTCTTGGCCTGGCCGATGATGTCGTGGCCGCCGAGGGCCACCGGCAGGGTCATGGCCTGGATCGGGAAGGGATGCGTGATGCCGGCGTCGAACAGCGAGCGCACAATGTCCGCGCGGACATTGAAATCGTCGAAAGTCTGCTTGGGCAGTTCGTGCGGGCGTTCGTCCGAGGCCAGGGAAGCTTCCACAACCAGTTCTTCGGCGCTGTTGTCAGCGTGGATAAGCTGTTCGCCCGCCACCTGGATATTTTCAGTGTTCAATTACATACCGTTCATTCAGGCGCCTACGCCCGCGGTGCTCAACGGTCCTGCCGCAGATGCTGCGGGAGCGGAACAAGGCGGAAGCGTGGCGCAACCAGTGGAAGCCGATCGCGGGCTAACAACTGCTTTCCGGGCCGGCCAACAAGGCAGGCCAGGAGGTTAAAGATCGCGTAGGGACGGATCTGTTGATGGATTCACTTCACTCAATCAACGACCGGGCATCCAGTACTACACCACTAAGTCTACCGGGCGTTGGCAAACCGGGTCCCGGCGCGCCGGTCGGGTGCTTATCCCCGGGCCAACTCGAAGCGCAGGCGCCGCTCTTCGATGTCCGCCAAGGTCAGCCGAACGCGCACCGTGGCCCCTGCCTCCAGCACCCCTGAGCACCGCGCGGTGACCGGCGGGTCGCTGAGTTGGACGACGCCGTACGGCTCTTGGCCGCCAGCGCCGTTTCCATTGCCTTTGCCCCGGCCCGCCACCAGGACTTTCCCGTTGCCGTTGCCGTTGCCATTGCCATTGCGGTTGCCGTGGCCGTTCGCGCTGCCGTTTCCGTCACCGGGGGTGCGGGTGCCGGTGATCACCACGGCGTCGAACTCCTCCCCGACACGGTGGCTCAGCAGCGCAGTCTCCACGGCGTCGAGGGCCGCGCGGTCCACACGGCCGGCCAGCTGGTCGGAAGCCGCCATCAGCCTGGGCAGTTCGTCCAGTGCGTCCCGCGCCCACTGCGGCACCGGGTTTCCGCTGCACAAGGCATGGCAGATCACCAGCACGAAGCGGTCCACCAGCCGGCGCAGGGGAGCGGTGGCGTGCGCGTAAGGGGCAGCGATGGCCGCCTGCAGCTGCTCAGCGGGAAGCTCGCCGTCGAACGGCGTGTAACCGGCGCCGCGGAACAACGCAGTGGCCGCATGCATGAGGGCCAACTGCCTGGGGTCCGTAGTGTCCAGGCTGCGCAGATAGTCGCCATAGGGCATGTCCTGCGGCCACGGAAAGCCCAGGGCTTCGGTCTGCCGGCGGTACTGGGCTTCGGCGTCCTGATCAGGGCCGGGCATCGTGCGAAGGATTCCGATCTGCCCCTCCAACATGATCCTGGCTGCAGCCATTCCCGTCATGAGCGAAATCTGGGCGTTCCAATCCTCCACCGGCAACGGTGGTTTGGTCACAATGAAGTAGTGCCGCCCGTCGTGGGCTATCTCCTGGTCGGGAACATTGAGGCTGGCCCCGCCGCGCTCCCGTTCCAGCTTCACCCGCTTGATGCCGACTTCCTTCAACAGGAGCAGGGTGGGGGCCGCATCGCCCGAGTCGATGTCCTGCTGCACCTGCTCGTAGTTCAGCTTGGCCCGGCTGCGCACCTTCGCGCGTTCCACGCTGGCGGCGGTGACGCGCGCACCGGCGTCGAGCTCGAACCGCCACACGTAGGCAGACCGAACATGGTCGGCCAGAAGCGACCCGGCCTGTTCGCCGATGACGTCGGGATGCAGCGGAATCCGTCCGTCCGGAGCGTAAATGGTCTGGCCGCGCCGTCGGGTCTCGGCATCCAGCTCCCCGCCGGCTTCCACAAAAGACGGGACGTCGGCGATGGCGTACCAGACGGTGTAGCCGCCGTCGGTGGACTCGATGTACAGGGCCTGGTCGAGATCAGTGGACGAGGGCGGATCGATCGTGACAAAGTCAAGTGCCGTCAAATCGGTCTGCGGCATCTGGTGAGCGGCCACGGCTGCCCGGGCTTCGGCGATCGCGGCCGCGTCAAAATCCTGCGGCAGATCGAACTCTGTCCGCAGGTCCTTCAGCACCCGTGCCAGCAGATGCTGGGACTCGTTGACCTGTGAATCCAAATGCGGGTACGGCACAGGGCCAGCCTAACTGCAGCCGCCGGGAAATGGGACGCTACCCTTGATTCCATGAGCACCGAGAGCACCGTTCCCGCGCCGGCCGGAGAGGATTCCGACCGCCGCCGACAGTTCCTGATCGATCTTTACGGCGTGATGGCTTACGGCGAATTGTCCGCCTTCGAGCGGTTTTCCTCCGACGCCCGCTTTTCGCCCACCCTGCACGACCGGGCTGCGGTCGGCCGGCTCGCGGTGACGGAGTTCGAGCATTTCGAGGCGGTGGCCGCCCAGTTGGAACTACTGGGCGTGGACGTGGAAACGGCCATGGCTCCTTTCCAGCCCTCCATCGACGCGTTCCACGACCGGACCCGCCCTGCCGACTGGTATGAGTCCCTAATGAAGGCGTATGTCACCGACGGCGTGCTGGGCGACTTCTATCTGCACATCGCCGGAGCGCTTGACACCGAGACGCAGAAGCTTGTCGCCCGGATCAAGGAAAACACGGAACAGATCTCGATGATCGCCGCCCGGTTGAAGCAGGTACTGGCCGACGATCCCCGGTTGTCCTCGCGGTTGGCGCTGTGGGGGCGCCGGCTGGTCGGGGAGGCGCTGACCCAGGCGCAGCGGATCGGCATTGAGCGTGCTGTGCTGAGCGAGCTGATGCGGGGACAGGATCCGGACCGGCAGGTGGAAGCGACCGGCGAATTGTTCGCCCGGCTGACCCAGAACCATTCCCGCCGGATGAACGATTTGGGCCTGACGGCGTAGGCGGGAGCCCTTCAGCGCAGCCGTGATCGCCGGTAGGCTGGCGGCACGGGACGGCCTCACCCTGCGCCGGGGCAGCCGGACCGGGGTGTTCAGCAGACGGGAGGACATCGTGGGACGAGCCAAAGACGTACTCGGCAGCGAAGAGATAGACCGGCAGCTCAGCGGGTTGCCGCAGTGGCGTTATGTCGACGGAGCGCTTGTCAGCGTGTTCACCTTGGACAGCGGGCGAGAGGCATTGAGATTCATTGCCGCGGTGGGGGATCTGGCCGAGGAACAAAAACACCATCCCGACCTGGATTGGCGGTACAACAAGGTCCTTCTGCGTTTCACATCGCACGACGCCGATTCCAAGGTCACGACCCGCGACGTGTCCGCCGCGGCGGCCGTGAGCGTCTTGGCGCGAAAGCTTTCCGCCGACGCGGATCCGGACGCCTACCCGGACTAGCGGTGTCTCAGCCCAGCAGGGCGGTGAGCTGTTCGGTGTCCCGCTGTAGCCGGCGGCGCCCGATCCACCAGGCGCCGGCCCAGGCCGCGGGAATGGAAACGGCCATCGGCAGCAGCCAGGCCAGGAAATGCACTCCCGGCGCGGAGCCCAGGCCGGCGGCCATGAGGACGAACCACAGCAGCACTGCTGCGGCGACCGCGATCGCCGGCGGCAGCAGTACGCCGTAGGCGTGGCGGCGGGCGTCTACCGCCCAGGTTGTGAACCCGGCGGCGGCCGCCACCAGCACCAGCATGACCAGCGCGACCATGGGCAGTTAGAGAGCGCCGAATCCGACGGGCCGCGGACCTTCGGCGCCGATCTCCACATATGCCAGGACATTGGACGGAATGATCACCAGGCGTCCTTTGGCATCGGTCAGGCGCAGCTCGGCGCCGCCGTTCATGGCGCGGCTGGCGATCTCAGCCACTTCATCCGGCGACTGCGACGAATCGAGCACGATTTCGCGGCCGACGTTCTGCATGCCGATCTTCACTTCCACGCTGATGCCTCCTGGTTAAGTGCTGTAAGCGGGTGGGTTCCCTACTGGCGAATCTATCCTAGGGTTCCTTGGGGAAGCGGGAAATTCCGCGCCAAGCTAAACGGTAGATCAGTTCACTGGCGGCGTCCTGGTCCAGTTCGCCGCCCGCGCGCAGCCAATACCGGGCGCTGACCTGCGCCATGCCGGCCAGCGCGCGGCCCAGCAGCGTGGCCTCGACGTCGGACAGCTTGGTGTCCTCCGCAATGACACCGGCGATGGCGCTGGCCAGCCCCGCGTTGAAGTCCTCGAGCCGGGCACTGACGTCCGGGTCGTTGTTCAAGTCGGACTCGAAGACCAGCCGGTGCGCCTGGCTGTCCTGGGCAATGAACTGGTAGTACGCCCGGATGGTGGCGTGCACACGCTGCTTGTTGTCCGTCGTCGAATTCAACGCGGCCATCAGCATGGCGTTCAGCGATTCCAGATGGTAGTCCAGCAGGGCCAGGTAAAGTTCCCGCTTGCCGGGGAAGTGCTGGTAGAGCACCGGTTTGCTCACGCGCGCGGCGTCGGCAATCTCGTCCATCGCCGCAGCGTGGTAGCCGTTGGCTACGAAAACCTCGTGGGCCGCCTGCAGCAGCTGGCGCCGCCGTTCCTCGCGTGGCAATCGAGTGGGCCTGGCAGCTGAGCGGGGTTCAGTAGTCACGGTGTTACACGGCCTCTTCCGGCGCCCGGTCGGGAAACCGCGGCGCCACGGTGCAGTAAGGGTCAGTCCCGACCAGTTTACGCACCAGTAACCGGCCGGCGGCGTAGATTGGAACAATGACCTCCCAGGAGACCTGGCAGCTGCCGCCGCTGGTGGAACCGGCTGCCGCCCTCAGCAAGGATGAGACCGAACGGTACTCGCGGCACTTGATCATTCCGGAAGTCGGCATGACCGGACAGTTGAGACTGAAGAACGCCAGGGTGCTGGTCATCGGAGCCGGCGGTCTGGGCTCCCCGGCCATGCTGTATCTGGCCGCGGCCGGGGTGGGCCGCATCGGGGTCGTGGACGACGACCGGGTGGAAGCCAGCAACCTGCAACGCCAGGTCATTCACGGCGTGGCGGACGTGGGGCGCAGCAAGGCGGCTTCGGCGCGGGACAGCATCCTGGCGCTGAATCCCGGCACGGACGTGGTGCTGCATGAGGTCCGGCTGGACAACAGCAACGTGCTGGAGATCTTCGCCGGCTACGACGTCATTCTGGACGGCACCGACAATTTCGCTACCCGGTATTTGGTCAACGATGCCGCCGCACTGCTGGGCAAACCTTACGTGTGGGGATCCATCCTGAGGTTCGATGGGCAGGTCAGTGTCTTCTGGGACGCTCACGGACCCAACTACCGCGACCTCTACCCGGAGGCGCCGCCGCCGGGATCCGTGCCGTCGTGCGCGGAGGGCGGCGTGCTCGGCGTGCTGTGCGCCCAGATCGGCTCGGTGATGGTCAATGAAGCGATTAAGCTGATCACCGGTATCGGGCAGACGCTGCTGGGCCGGGTGCTGGTGTTCAACGCCCTGCAGATGAGCTGGCGGGAGCTGAAAGTGCGTAAGGATCCCGATGCCGGGCCGATCACCCGGCTGGTCGATTACGAGGCGTTCTGCGGCGTGGCACCCGTGCCGAAGGTGGAGGGAAACCGCACCGTGGACGCCCGCACCCTGTCCCGGATGCTGGCCGACCGTGAGGCCGGTGCGCGCGATTTCCAGCTGATCGATGTCCGTGAACCCGGTGAGTACGAGGTAGTGAGCATCCCGGGCGCCGTTCTGGTTCCGAAAGGACGGATTCTCTCCGGCGAAGCTCTCGACAGGCTGCCGCGGGACCAGGACCTGGTGTTTCACTGCAAGTCGGGGGTTCGTTCCGCAGAAGTGGTGCAGAGGTTGCTGGAGCAGGGCTATACGCGGGTATCCCACCTCGACGGCGGCGTCCTGGCCTGGGTCGAGGATGTGGAGCCTGCCAAGCCGGTGTACTGAGGGGTAGCCCGCCCAGCGCCGCGGCGGTCTCTCAGGCGGTGGCGGCGTCCTCGTTCGGCGCGATCACCGGGCAGGATGCCGGATCCGCGGCCTGGGGCGCCTCGGGTTCCTCCAGCGTAATGCCGTAGAGCGCTTCCAAGGCGGCGATGTAGCGGTCCTGCTCGCCGTTGGCGGCCAGCTCACGGGCCCGCACGGTCGGCAGGTGGAGCAGTTGCCGGACCATGCGGCGCATGGCGAATTCGACTTCCTGGGCAGGGCCTGTGCAGCCGTGCTGGGAACGCACCTTCTCGAGTTCGCTCTCCAGCACCTGCATGGTGTGCTGGCGCAGTGCCACGATGGCCGAGTCCACCCGGCGGGCCTGCCGGCTGGCCTCGAAGCTGCGCGCTGCGTTGGCAACGATTTCGGCAGCTTGCTGGACCGATTCGGCTTGTTCGCCGGGCGCGGCCATGCGCACGGATTCCAGGGTGATCAGTTCCACGCCCTCAAGTTCCCCCACGGCAGGGTCGAAGTCGTGGGTGAGCGCAAGATCGATGATGGTCAGCGGCTTCCCGACGCCGGTGCGTACCTGGGCGACGCGTTCCGCGCTGACCTGGTTGTCGCCGCCGCTGCACCCGATGACCACGTCCGCAGCAGCGATCGCCGCCCCCAGTCCAGCGTGGGTCAAGGGGGTGCCGCCGCGGGTCCCGGTGAAGGCTGCGGCACGTCCCGAGGCGGAGTAGACGCTGACCTGAGTGCAGCCGCGTTCGCGCAGCAGTGCCATGGTGGCCCCGGCGTAGGCGCCGGTCCCGAAGAGAACAACGTGCTTGCCCGACCAGTCTTTGTCGGAGGCCAGGTCGGTGGCCAGATCGAGTGCCACCGATACGATGGACAGCCCGCGTCCACCGAGGGCGGTTTGCGTGCCGACGTCCTTGGCGGTGCGCGAAGCGGTCTGGAACAGCCGGACCAGACCGCCGCTGGCGGTGCCCTTCTCCTGTGCCTCGATCAGCGCCCGGCGCACCTGGCCTGCGACTTCGCGTTCGCCGACGACTGCCGAATCCAGGCCGGCGCCGACCGCGAACAAGTGCCTGGCAACGTCCTCGCCCGTGTTCACGTCGAAGGAGCGGGCGACCAACGCTGCGTCCAGCCCCGAGCTGCGGCTGATGTGTTCGATTACGGCTGCGCGGGCGGATTCCACGTCGGATTCGCTCTCGGTCTCGCAGTAAACTTCCACTCGGTTGCAGGTAGCCAAGACCACTGCGCCGGAGACCGGGGAGCCGTCTGCGAGCACGCCTGTATCGATCCGGGACGTGCCGGCGCTCAGCCGGGCGACGGTTTCCAGATCGACCTTGGAATGGGTTGCAACGAGCGAAAGTAAGACCACAGCGCCTCTATCTTAGCGGGAACGAAGCTTCGGCTTGTCCAAGCTTGGCCCATTAACCATCTGTTAACCTGCTGCGGACCCCTGCGGAGGCGGTGATATTCACCACTTCGGCCGGCGGGGCTGGCGTCCCCGCGCGCCGGACGGCAGCGGCGGGTTGGCCAGAAGTGCGGCCGCTGGACAAGAATCTATGTCATGACACTGAATGCTTCCCATCCCTTGCTGGATGGGCGTACCGCCGACTCGGACCTGATTACCGCCTACCGCGGAGGAAAGCCGGGCCGCCGTCCTGTCTGGTTCATGCGGCAGGCCGGACGATCGCTGCCCGAATATCGGGAGGCGCGGCAGGGCATTGCGATGCTGGATGCCTGCCTGAAGCCGGAACTGGCGGCCGAGATCACCCTGCAGCCGGTGCGGCGCCATGATGTTGATGCCGGAATCTTCTTCTCCGACATCGTTATCCCGTTGAAGCTGGCGGGGGTGGATGTGGACATCGTTCCCGGCGTGGGCCCGGTCCTGGGAGCCCCGGTGCGTACCGCCGCCGACGTCGCGGCCTTGCCGGAACTCACCGACGAGGCGCTGGAACCGATCCGCGAGGCCGTCCGGCTGACGGTGGATGAACTTGGCACCAAACCGCTGATCGGCTTCGCCGGAGCACCGTTCACGCTCGCTGCCTACATGGTGGAGGGCCGGCCGTCCCGGGACCACCTGGGACCGCGGACCATGATGCATTCGGATCCCCAGACCTGGAATGCCCTGGCGAACTGGGCCGCGGATGCTTCCGGCAAGTTCCTGCGCGCCCAGTTGGAGGCCGGCGCCAGTGCGGGCCAGTTGTTCGATTCCTGGGCCGGTTCACTGTCCCTGGCTGACTACCAGAGGCGCGTGGCACCCACGTCCTCGCGGGCACTGGACCACGTTCGGGACCTGGGCGCGCCGCTGGTCCACTTCGGCACCGGCACCTCCGAGTTGCTGGTGGCCATGCGCGATGTCGGCGCGGATGTTGTCGGCGTCGACTACCGGCTGCCGCTGGACGAGGCCAACCGCCGGCTGGGCGGAAGCACGCCGCTGCAGGGCAACATCGACCCGGCGCTGCTCTCTGCCCCGTGGGATGTGCTTGAGGCGCATGTGCGCGACGTGCTGGCCGCCGGCAGCGCCGCTCCCGGCCACGTGGTCAACCTCGGCCACGGTGTGCCGCCGGAAACGGACCCTCAGGTGCTGACCCGCGTGGTCGAGCTGATCCACTCGGTGGCGCCGTAGCCATGCCGCACCGGGCCCCACAGCACGTACCCCGCCGCCCCGAACGGCAGGGCGGGCGGAAGCCCAAGGCAGGCGCCGCCGTCGTCATTGGCGGCGGAATCGCCGGCTTGGTCTCCGCTCGTGAGCTGGCCCTGGCCGGTGTTGACGTCACCGTCCTCGAGGCTGGTCCGCGGTTCGGGGGCTGCGTGACGCGGCATGAGGTGGGAGGGCTGACGCTCGACGCCGGTGCCGAGTCGTTCGCCACGCGCTCCAGCGTCGTCTCCGACCTGGCCGGGGAACTGGGTCTTGGCGCCGACATCGTGCAGCCGAACCCGGCCGGTGCCTGGATTCAGCTGCCCGACGGTGCCCAACGGCTGCCCAAAACGGGGGTGCTGGGCATTCCTGCCGACACCTCCGATCCGGACGTGGTGCGTGCCATTGGCCGCCGGGCGGCCTTGCGCGCCTCTGGCGACAAGGTCATGCCACTGGGCTCGCTGCTGCGCCGCGACGAGCTCAGCCTTGGCGAGCTGGTGCGCACCCGGATGGGGGAGACGGTGCTCCAAAAGCTGGTGGCGCCGGTGGTGGGCGGCGTCTATTCCGCAGATCCGGACGTGCTGGACGTGGATTCGGTCATGCCGGGTCTGCGTGCTTCCGTCGCGGCCCACGGGTCCCTGACGGCCGCCGTCGGCGCCATCCGCAAAGCCGCTCCGGCCGGATCCAACGTTGCCGGCATCGCAGGCGGCATGGGGCGGTTGACCGAAGCCCTCGTGGCCGACCTGAAAGCCCGGCACGCCACACTGCTTACCGGGGCAGAAGTAACGGCCGTCCACCAGCGCGACGGCGGATGGCTGGTCGAGTCTGCATCCGGCGCCTTCCCGGCCGACGCCGTGATGATGGCGGCCGATGGGCCTGCCGCCGTCCGCCTGCTAACCGGTGCTGTGCCCGGGCTGGCCGGGCTGGAGCCGGCAGCGGGCCCCTCGGTGGCACTGGTGACGCTGGTGGTGGACCTGCCGGACCTGGACGCCATGCCGCGCGGGACGGGCCTGCTGGTGGCACCCTCGGTACGGCAGGTCAAGGCGAAAGCCCTCACCCATGCCACCGCCAAATGGCCGTGGCTGGCCGATGACGCCGGGCCGGGAAGCCACGTGCTGCGGCTGTCCTACGGGCGGGCGGTGGGACAGCGGGAGGCCGAGGACTTCACCGCATGGACGGACGAGGGGTTGTACCGCCAGGCACTGGCCGATGCCAGCTACCTCATGGGCGTGGGGGTCGGCGACGACGACGTGGTGGGGTCCGAGGTTGTCCGCTGGATCGGAGCGCTTCCGTCAGCCACCGTCGGACACCGCGAGCGGGTGGCAGCCGTGCGCCGTGAACTGGTCCCGCACACAGGCCTGGACGTCACCGGTGCCTGGCTGGCCGGCACAGGGTTGGTAGCCGTGGTCGGGGACGCCAGGCGGCGTGCCCGGGATCTCTCCAGTCGACTGCAGCCCGCGGAGTCCTGATCTTCTACAATGTGTAGAAGGATAGTTTTCGATTAATCACAAGGCAGAAGGCAGACTGGTAGGCATGAGCGAATCGGTAAAGTCAGAGTCAGCAACCCCGGCCGCCGGAGGCACCGACGAGGAACTGTTTTACACCCTCTGGACGGTCTTCAAGCGCACCGGCGCCACGGTGGATCCGTCCGCCGCTGCGGCATTCGATGAGACGGTTGCCGAACTGGCGGGGCGTAGCGTCACCTTCCGCGGCGCCTACGACGTTTCTGCCATGCGCGAGGATGCCGACGTGATGATCTGGCTGCACGGACCGCAGCCGGACGAACTCCAGGCCGCCGTGCGCGCCATCCGCCGCACCGGATTGTTCGCCTCCACCGAAATCGTGTGGTCCGCCATGGGCGTGCACCGCGACGCCGAGTTCAGCAAAAACCACGCGCCGGCCTTCTCCCTGGGCAAGGAGCCGGAAGCCTGGCTGTGCGTCTACCCCTTCGTGCGCTCCTACGAGTGGTACTTGCTGCCCGCCGAAGAGCGCGGCAAGATGCTGCGCGACCACGGCTTGCTGGGCCGCGACTTCCCGCAGGTCCTCTCCAACACGGTGGCCTCGTTCGCGCTGGGGGACTGGGAGTGGATTCTTGCCCTGGAAGCGCCCGAACTGATTGACCTGGTGGACCTGATGCGCCACCTGCGCTACACCGACGCCCGCAACCATGTGCGCGAGGAGATTCCGTTCTACACGGGCAAGCGCGTCAGCACCGCCGAAATCGCGGAGGTGCTGCGGTGAACGAGTCTGCCGAACGGTCCTTCGACCCGCGGGCCGGCGTCGCCGCCGACGGGACCATGCAGCCGAAGAACTACGACGCCCTGTTGCTGGCCTCCTTTGGCGGCCCCGAGGGCCAGGACGATGTCATCCCGTTCCTGCGCAACGTCACCAGCGGCCGCGGGATCCCTGATGAGCGGCTGGAGGAAGTGGCCACTCACTACCGGGCCAATGGCGGCATCAGCCCGATTAACGCGCAGAACCGGGAGCTGAAGGCCGCGCTCGAGGCCGAGCTCGCCCGCCGTGGCCTCGACCTGCCGGTGCTCTGGGGCAACCGGAACTGGGATCCCTACATCACCGACGTTTTCAAAGAAGCGTACGACGCCGGCCACCGCCGTGTCCTGGCAGTGACCACCAGTGCATACTCCGGCTACTCCAGTTGCCGCCAGTACCGCGAGGACTTCGGCATGGCCCTGGTGGAGACAGGGCTGGCCGGAAAGCTCGAAGTGGACAAGGTCCGCCAGTATTTCGACCATCCTGGATTCGTGGAACCCTTCGCCGAGGGCCTCACCGAAGGCCTGAACCGGGTGCGTGCGGATCTGGCGGCGCAAGGCGCCGCGGACGCACCGCTCCACGTGCTGTTCGCCACCCACTCGATTCCCCTCGGCGACGCCGAAAACGCGGGCCCGCGCGGCGTGGAATACGAGGGCGGCAGCGCCTATGTGGCGCAGCACCTGGCCACCGCCCGGGCGGTCCTGGAACGGGTGCCCGGCGCCGCCGGCGTCGATTGGTCCCTGGTGTACCAGTCCCGTTCCGGCGCGCCGCACGTGCCGTGGCTGGAGCCGGACATTAACGATGCGCTCGAAGAGCTGGCTGCCCAGGGAGTCAAGGGCGTGGTCATCGTGCCGCTGGGCTTTGTCAGCGACCACATGGAAGTGATGTGGGACCTGGACACTGAAGCCTTGGAGACCTGCCGCAACCTCGGACTGGCCGCCGCCCGTGTTCCCACGCCCGGCGTGCACCCCAAGTTTGTTGAGGGCTTGGTGGACCTGGTCTGTGAACGCACCGTCGAACAGCACCAGGACCAGCGCCCGGCCCTGACCGGTCTGGGCCCGTGGATGGATGTCTGCATGCCCGGATGCTGTGCCAACCGGCGCGGTGAGAAGCCGACGGTGGCCGGAATGGATTCGACCGTAGGAGTCCCGCAGTCATGACAGTCACAGTCCGCGTCGGCACCCGCGCCAGCGCCCTGGCCGTTACACAGACCACCACGGTCGCCGAAGCGCTCTCCGCCGGCGGAGCGTTGGAATATGAACTCGTCCGGATCAAGACCGAAGGGGACGTGCTGAAGGGGCCGCTGGCCCAGATTGGTGGAACCGGCGTGTTCACGGCCGCCCTGCGCGAGGCCCTGCTGGATGACCGCTGTGATGTGGCGGTGCATTCGCTCAAGGACCTGCCCACGGGCGTGGCGGAAGGACTGCAGATCGCCGCAATTCCCGTGCGTGTGGATGTTCGGGACGCGCTGTGCGCTCGTGACGGGCTGACTCTCGCCGAGCTGCCGGAGGGCGCCAAGGTCGGCACAGGTTCGCCGCGCCGAGCTGCCCAGCTGCGTGCTGCCCGCCCCGACCTCGATGTTGTGGATATCCGCGGCAACGTGGATACCCGGCTGGGACGGGTGAAAGGGCTGACCGGTGGCGAGAGGATTGAAGGCAAGCACGCCGATCTTGACGCGGTCGTGCTCGCTGCAGCCGGACTGGCACGGCTTGGCCGCACCGAACACGTGACCGAGCTCCTGGATCCGTCGGTCATGCTGCCCGCTCCGGGCCAGGGTGCGCTCGCTGTTGAATGCCGGGTGGCCGATGCTGCGGCCGGCACGCCGCTGGCAGGCGCCCTGGCCGACTACGACCACGCGGACAGCCGCCTGGCGGTGACAGCTGAACGTTCGCTGCTGGCGCGGTTGGAAGCCGGCTGCAGCGCGCCCGTCGGAGCGCTGGCTTTGGTCACCGAAGGGGCACTCGTGTTGCGGGCGGTGGTCTGCAGTCCCGACGGCAGCCGGCTGCTGCACGGAGAGCAGCAGGTGCCCGTGACCGGTACTGAAGATGCGGTGGCGCTGGGTGCCCGGCTGGCTGAGGAGCTGCTCGAAAAGGGCGCCGGCGATTTGATGAGCCAGGCTGGCCACTGACCATGGCGTTGCTGCGCCAGCGCGGTGCGCCGGAGAACCAACTGCAGGGGCTCCAAGTGGTGCTGCCGCGCACCCCGGACCGGGCAGCCGGCATGGCGGCGGAACTGACCCGCCGCGGCGCCTCGGCCAGCGTCCTGCCCCTGATCGACTTCGAGTCCACCGACAATCCGGAAGAACTGGACCAGGCACTGACCCTGCTGGGACAGAACAAGGTGGTCTGGCTGGTCATCACCAGTATCACCACCGTGCGTGCGCTGAAGGCCCGCGCCCAGGCCCGCGGAACCAGCCTCGCTGCGCTGGCGAGGGGCACGAAAATCGCCGCCGTCGGAAGTCCCAGCGCCAGGGCGCTGGAGGCCGAGGGTCTCACGGTTGATCTGGTGCCCCCCGGGAGCATGGATGCCGTCGGTTTGGTGGACGCCTGGCCGCTGCCGCCCGAATCCACCACCAGCCCGGCGGAACCACTGATGGTTTTGTTGCCGCAGGCCGACATCGCTGCGCCCACAGTGTTTGAAGGCTTGATGGCGAAGGGCTGGAAGGTGTTGCCGGTGACCGCGTACCGCACGGTGGACTATCCGGCCCGTCCGGAGCTGCGCCTTACAGCGGAGCTTGAGATCGCGCCCCGCGGGCAGTCCGGGGACCTGGAACTCATGACGGCCGCAGACTTCCGCAGCCGGCTCGACAACGGCACCATCGACGCCGTCGTCCTGACCTCGCCCAGCGTCACCCGGAGGCTGGCAGGCCTCCTTGACCCGCGGCCGGCCGGGCTGCGGCTGATCGCCATCGGCGCAAGCTCGGCACGACAGGCCGCCGAACTGGGGATGGACGTCGCCGCCACTGCGGCCGAACCGACCCCGCAGGGCATCGCCGACGCCCTGGCGCGGTCGCTTGAAAACCATCCCACCGAACCGGAAGGAACGCCATGAGCTTCCCCTACGACCGGCCCCGACGCCTGCGCGCCACCGAAGCGATGCGCCGAATGACCGCGGAGGTCCGGACCCACCCGAACCAGTTGATCCTGCCTGCCTTCATTCGCGAGGGCATCACCGAGCCGGTGCCGCTGCAGTCGATGCCGGGCGTTGTCCAGCACACCACCGAGACGCTCAAGCGGGCGGCCGCCGAGGCCGTCGAGCTGGGCCTCGGCGGCATCATGCTCTTCGGTGTGCCTCTGGTGCGCGATGCCACCGGCAGCGCCGGCGTGGACCCCGACGGTGTCCTGAACCGCGCCATTGCCGATGTGAAGGCCGAGGTCGGGCCCGATCTGGTGGTCATGAGCGACGTTTGCCTGGACGAATTCACCGACCACGGCCACTGCGGGGTCCTGGCCGCCGACGGCACCGTAGACAACGACGCCACGCTGGCGGTCTATGCCGAGATGGCAGTAACCCAGGCAGCGGCCGGGGCGGACGTGCTCGGCCCTTCCGGCATGATGGACGGCCAGGTTGCCGTCATCCGTCAGGCACTGGACGAGGCCGGCTACCAGAACACGACCATTCTGGCCTATGCCGCCAAATACGCCTCGGCCTTCTACGGCCCCTTCAGGGAGGCGGTGGATTCCCAGCTGACCGGGGACCGCCGGACCTACCAGATGGACGCCGCCAACCGGCGCGAAGCCATCCGCGAAGTGGAGCTGGACCTCGCAGAGGGTGCCGACATGGTCATGGTCAAACCGGCCATGAGCTACCTGGACATTCTGTCCGACGTGGCCGAAATGTCCCCGGTGCCGGTCGCTGCGTACCAAATTTCCGGCGAGTACGCGATGATCGAGGCGGCCGCTGCCAACGGCTGGATCGACCGAAAGGCAGCGATCCTGGAATCGGTCCTCGGCATCCGCCGCGCCGGCGCGGACATGGTGCTGACCTACTGGGCCCCGGAAATTGCCCGCTGGCTGAAGTAGCCGTTCCACCCCGCCGTCCGCGGCGCAACACACCCCTGGGTGCAGCCCACTGATGCTGTCCCGAAAGGACCAAGACCATGACTGAAGCCATTCGCTCCGAGGAACTCTTCGAACGTGCCCGCCGGCTGATGCCCGGCGGTGTGAACTCGCCCGTCCGGGCCTTCGGGTCCGTTGGTGGAACCCCGCGCATGATAGTCAACGCCAAGGGTGCCTGCCTCACGGACGCCGACGGTCGTGAATACGTCGATCTGGTGTGCTCCTGGGGCCCGGCCTTGCTCGGCCACGCCCATCCGGCCGTGCTCGAGGCCGTCCATTCAGCCGTGGACCGCGGGCTGTCCTTCGGTGCTTCCACGCCCGCTGAGTCCGAACTGGCTGCCCTTGTTGTCGGCAGGGTCTCTGCCGTCGAGCGCCTGCGCATGGTCTCCACCGGCACGGAAGCTACGATGACCGCAGTGCGGCTGGCGCGCGGCTACACAGGACGCAACCTGATCGTGAAATTCGCCGGCTGTTACCACGGCCATCTGGACGGCCTGCTGGCTGCTGCCGGCTCGGGTGTGGCCACCCTGGCGCTGCCGGGCTCTGCCGGCGTCACCGAGGCGACGGCCGCAGAGACTTTGGTGCTGCCGTACAACGACCTTGCCGCCGTTGAAGAGGTCTTTGCCGCCCGCGGCAGCCAGATTGCCGCCGTCATCACCGAAGCGGCCCCGGCGAACATGGGCGTGGTCACACCCGCCGACGGATTCAACGCAGCCTTGTCGCGGATCACCCGCGAACACGGGGCGCTGCTGATCCTGGACGAGGTGCTCACCGGTTTCCGGACCGGCTATGCCGGTTACTGGGGCCTGACCGGAGGAGCCGAGGGGACTGCCAATCCGTTCGTTCCCGACCTGCTGACGTTCGGCAAGGTCATCGGCGGCGGCATGCCCGTGGCGGCCCTGGGCGGCCGGGCGGATGTGATGGACTACCTGGCGCCGTCCGGTCCCGTCTACCAGGCCGGCACCCTCTCCGGCAACCCGATCGCCATGGCGGCCGGGGTAGCCACGCTGACCGCCGCTACGCCGGAAGTGTACGCGGCGATCGATGCCCGCTCGCTCGAACTGCAGGCCGCGCTGACGGCCGCCCTCACCAATGCCGGCGTGGACCACAGCATCCAGACCGCGGGGAACCTGTTCAGCGTGGCCTTCGGCACCTCGGCCCACGGCGTCCATGACTATGCCGACGCCCAGGGCCAGGAAGCCTTCCGCTACGCTCCGTTCTTCCACGCCATGCTCGACGCCGGGGTCTACCTGCCGCCGTCGGTCTTCGAAGCCTGGTTCCTCTCCGCGGCGCACGACGACGCCTCGATGGAGAAAATCTTCGACGCGCTGCCGGCGGCCTCGCGCGCAGCCGCGGCGGCCACGCCTCCCGCCTGAGCCACGGGCCGCCTGCCCGTCCGGGGTTCGACTGCAGCCAGCCGTCCGTCCGGATTCCCGGTGGCTCGCCCCCCCATATCCCCGGCACCGCACGGCCGCAGGCCCGAATGCAGGGGTGCGGACGCAGCCTGCGGCCGAGCGGGTGAGCCGGTGGCATGGCAGACTGATGCAGACGGCGGTACCACCAGGGGCTGCCGCGGGAACCAGGAGAGTGTAGATGGGCCTGTTGGCCAAGCGCCGCCAGATACCGGAAACGTCCGACGCCGAGGCACACCAGCCAGACCCAGCCCCGGCGCGGGCGGTGCAGCAGTCGATGTGGTCCGACGGGCTGGGACGCACCGCCACCCGTTCGGCGCAGCTGTTGCTGGCGTTGCTGCTGACTGCGGTGGTGATCTTCGGGCTGTTGCAGCTGCGGCTGCTGGTCATCCCTGTATTGATCGCCCTGATCCTGGCTGCGGCGGTGAACCCGGTTGTGAGGCTGCTGCGCGGTTGGGGCTGGTCCGCGGCACTTGCGACAGCGACGGCGTTCCTGGGAATCCTCGTGGTGCTGGGCGGAGCGATCACCGGGATCGTCTTCGCAGTGCGCAGCGAAGCGGATGAACTGGTCCGCTCCGCCAGCGAGGGCTGGCTGCAGCTGCAGGAGTTCCTGGCCAATTTCCCGCTCCCCGTCAGCCAGCAGCAGATCGATGAGGCGCTGGCCGGCGTTGTTGACTTCCTGACCAGCGCCACGGTTGGACGCAGTGCGCTCAGCGGACTGTCCACGGCCGCCGAAGTGGTCACCGGGGCCGTCCTGATGGCCGTCATCCTGTTCTTCTTCCTCAAGGACGGTCCACGGATCTGGCGTTTCCTGTTGAGCTGGTTTCCGGCCGCACGGCGCCCCAAGCTCGAACTGGCGGGGTCGGGTGCCATGGACGTGCTGGGCAGCTACGTGCGGGGAACAGCCACCGTTGCCGCCGTCGACGCTTTCTTCATCGGCTTGGCACTGTTCATCCTGCAGGTACCGCTGGCGCTGCCGCTTTCGGTGCTGATTTTCATTGGCGGATTCATCCCGATTGTCGGCGCAACCGTCGCCGGCGTGGTGGCGACCCTGGTAGCGCTGGTAGCCAACGGGCCGGTCGCTGCGCTCGTGGTGGTCGCCGTCGTGATCCTTGTGCAGCAGCTGGAAGGCAATTTCCTGCAGCCGGTGGTGATGGGCCGCTCGGTGGACCTGCACTCGCTGGTAATCCTGCTGGCTCTGACCGCAGGAACCATCCTGGGGGGCATCATTGGCGCCGTACTGGCCGTTCCCGTCACGGCGGTGGCTTGGGTGGTCGTCCAGGTAATGTCGGGGAGGACCTCCACCGAGGAACCTGCCCCAATCCAGCCGCGCCCCTGATCGGGCAGCGGGCCAGCCGCGCCCCTGATCGGGCAGCGAGCCAGGCACAAACGCACCGAGTACAAGAGCACCGGGCACAAGAAGGTCCCTGGAAGCGGAAGCTTCCAGGGACCTTCTGAGTCGTCAGCTGATGCGCTTGGAACTCTGCGCTGGGCTGAACCGGTGGGCTAGAAAGCGGGGAAGACGTCGCCGTTGGGCCAGGTTTCCTCGATGAACTTCTTGACTTCGGGGGTGTGCAGCAGTTCTTCGAGCTTGGCGACGGCAGGATTCTCGTCACCGGCGTTCCAGACCAGGAAGTTGGCATGCGGGTTGTTCTTGGAGGATTCGACGACCACGGCATCATCCGTGTTCAGCCCGGCATCCAGGATGAAGTTGCCGTTGATGATCGCCAGGTCAATCTTGGGGTCGTCGATCAACTGGACCAGGATTTCAGGCTGGTTCTCCTCGAATTTCAACCCCTTGGGGTTCTGCTCGTCGGTCAGCGTCAGAGCGGCCGAATCATCCTTTATGTCCTTCAAGAGTCCCGCGGTCTCGAGCATCTTGAGCGCCCGCGGCTGATTTCCCGGATCGTTGGTGACAGCGATGGTCGCGCCCTCCGTGATCTCGTCGGCGCTCTTGTGCTTTGAGGAGAATCCGGCGTAGGGCTCAATGTGGATGCCTTCGCCATGTTCGAAGTCATAGCCCTTGTCAGCAACCTGCTGCTCAAAGAAGGCCAGATGCTGGAAATAGTTGGCATCCAGGGAGCCATCGCTCAGGGCGATGTTCGGGGTCTGGTAGTCGGTGAATTCCTTGATCTCCAGATCAATCCCGGCTTCCTTGGCCAGGTTCTCATCCACGAACTCCAGAATCCGGCCCTGCGGAACAGGAGTGGCACCGACGGTGACAGTGACGGGATTGGCCGGATCCAGCGTGGTCTCGGCGCTGGGGGTGGATTCGGATCCACCGCAAGCCGTCAGCGCCAAGGCCGCAGCCAGGCCGGTACCAATGAGCGTTAGTGATTTACGCATCTGCGTGCGTTCCTTTCGAATGACCGGGCAGGCCGCGGAGGGCGCATCCCGGATGTGGGGCAGCTAGCGGCTACTGGCTGCATTCTTCCGCTGCCGCAAAGGCAGGCGGGAAGCATTTGGGGGAGCGGGACGGCAGCGTCCCGGCACAGTTGTGGAGACCGTGCGTCAAACAGCGGTTTCCGGCTCATGGCGCCGGCGCCTGGGCTTATCCGCAGTGGCCGCGCTGCGGTGGTCCACACGCCGCGCCATGGCATCGCCAATCCACTGGATCAGCTGGACGAGGACCACCATGATCACGATGGTGACCAGCATGACGGTGGTATCGAAGCGCTGGAAGCCATAGTTGTAAGCCAGTTGGCCAAGACCGCCGCCGCCGGTGAGGCCGGCCATGGCGGAGTAACCCACCAAGGTTACCAAGGTCGTCGTCAACGCAGCGACCAACCCGGGCAGCGCTTCGGGAACCAGGACCTTGCCCACGATCTGCAGGCGGGTGGAACCCATGACCAGGGCGGCATCGATTTTGCCGGAGCTAACGTCCCGCAGCGCGGTCTCCACCAATCGGGCGAAGAACGGCACGGTACCGATAGTCAGCGAGACACAAGCCGCCAAGGCGCCGATCGACGTTCCCGTGATGACCCGTGCCAGCGGGATCAGCGAGATCATCAGGATGGCGAACGGGATGGACCGGGTGATGTTCACGATGATGTCGGACACGATCCGGTTGGTCATCGGCATGGGCCGCAGTCCGCCCGGGGCGCTGGTGTACAGGAAGATGCCCAGCGGCAGACCGATCAGCAGGGTGAAGGCGCCCGACACCCCGACCATCAACAGAGTCTCACCAATGGCTTCCGGCAGGGCCTTGGTGATGCCCGGGTTGGTCGTCAGTTGATCAAAAAAGTTCATGCAGCATCCTCCTGGACGACGCGCACCGCTACGCCCTGGCCGACCAAGTGCTCGGTGAGGGCGACGGTGTCCGCGCCGGCAGGAACCTGGATGCGCAGATGGCCGAACTGGGTGCCGGCCAGCGACTCGACGCTGCCGGCAAGCACGTTCAGGTCCAGGCCGAAGGCGCGGGCAGCGCCGGTCAGCACCGGTTCCGAAGCACGTTCCCCTGAATAGAGGATTTCCAGCATGGTGCCGCCGTTCGTCGGTTCGGCGGATGGCAGCGGCAGCAACGTGCTCGAGAGTCGACCGCCAAGATCGGCAGCGACGTCGCGCAGCGGGCCGTGTTCGACAATCCGGCCGGCCTCCAGCAGCGACACCGAATCGCAAATGCGTTTGATGACCTGCATCTCGTGCGTGATCACCAGCACGGTCAGCTGAAGCCGTTCGGTCAGGTCGCGGATCAGAGTCAGGATTTCATCGGTGGTCTTTGGGTCCAGCGCCGACGTTGGTTCGTCACATAGGAGGACGTCCGGATCCGAGGCCAAGGCGCGGGCGATGCCGACCCGCTGGCGCTGGCCACCGGAAAGCTGGGACGGGTAGGCGTTCTCAAACCCCTCCAGGCCGACGAGCTTGAGCAGTTCCGATACTTTCGAGCGGATCGAGGCTTTGGGAGTCCTGACGATCTCCAAGGGATGTGAGACATTCTGCGCGGCCGTGCGCGAGTCCATCAGGTTGGCGTGCTGGAAAATCATCCCGATGCGGCGACGGGCAGACCGCAGATCAGCGTCCCGGGCGGCACTGAGTTCAGCTCCATTGATCGAGACCGATCCCGACGTCGGGCTGTCCAAAAGGGTCAGGCATCGCACCAGGGTGGACTTGCCGGCGCCCGAATGGCCGACGATGCCGTGGACTGTGCCCTTGGGGACGGAAAGACTCACGCCGTCCAGGGCCACCACCTCGCGGCCGCCTTGGCGGTAGACCTTGCGCAGGTCGGTAACGG
Source organism: Arthrobacter sp. Dra40 (assembly GCF_059091905.1). Taxonomy (NCBI): domain Bacteria; kingdom Bacillati; phylum Actinomycetota; class Actinomycetes; order Micrococcales; family Micrococcaceae; genus Arthrobacter; species Arthrobacter sp. Dra40. The sequence continues at coordinate 10,934 of NZ_JBNHHB010000050.1, read as the reverse complement.
TGATCATGAAACCTCGGGGATTGAAGTGCAGCGGCAGCCGCCATAGCACGTGCTGCCATCAACCATTAATTATGACAGCCGGGACAACGTGCCAGAATTCGACGGATGATTGCGTCATACTGCTACCCGAAGTTGACAGCCGGACGTGAGTGACCCGACCGGCACTGGAGGAACCGGGAGGGTCAGACCGTCGCCGGGGCCAGGCGAACGGGCCAGGCGCCGTCCACGGCAGCTGCCGGATCAGTGCGACGCAGCCAGGCCTCGAAGTTGGCGGACTGCTGCTGGCACCAGCCGATCTGCAGGGCGTGCAACTCAGCTGCGCCGATGCACAATTGTTCGTAGCGACCGGCCAGCGCGTCCGCAACTCCGATGGTTGCCAGGGCATCGGCGGCTGACGTGTGCGCCGCCTCAAGGCTGACACCGTAGAGTTCGCACAGTGCCACTAGCGTGCGCTTCCCCCGGCGATAGCGGTCCATCTGCTTGTCGAGGATGTAGGGGTCAATCACCGGGGCCGGCGTCGGCGGCTGGAGGCCGTACCTCGAACACTCCCGCGCCAGGACGGTGAAATCGTAGGCGGCGTTGTAGGCCATGACGGGTATTCCGGCGTCGAAGCAACCTGTCAGAGCCTCGGCGATACCTGCGGCGGCGATGGCCGCGTCGAGGCCTTCACTGCGGGCCCGCTCGGTGCTGACGCCGTGGATGGCTGCGGCCTCGGCAGGGATGTCGACTCCGGGATCCACCAGCCACTCCCGTTCCTGCACGGGCCGTCCGGATTCGTCGACCAAGACAATCGATGCCGTCACGATTCTTGCGGTGTGCGGGTCGCGGCCCGTGGTCTCCAGGTCGAATGCCGCCCTGGGGCGGTGATGCCAGCTGCTCATGCCGGTAACGCTATCGGCCGGGTCCGACGATTCCGGGAGGTGCTGCGGTGCGGGAGGAATTACGGGGAATCTCCGCCCTGTGCAGGGCCGGACCCGGCGGGCGAATTACACTGGTGTAATGCGTGAACGGGTAGTCGAGGCGGTCCTCGACCTCGCAGCGATCGTTCCGCGCGGCCGGGTGCTCTCATACGGCGACGTCGCCGAGCTGCTTGAGGCAGGCGGCCCCCGTCTGGTGGGCAGGATTATGTCCCTGCATGGGGCCGCGGCTCCTTGGTGGCGCGTCATTCGTGCCGATGGTTCGCTGCCGAATGAGCTGATGGCACGGGCTCTTCCGCATTACCGCCAAGAGGGAACGCCGCTGGTGCTGCCGGCTGCCGGGCCCGAAAAGGTGCGCATGAGCCAGGCCCGCTGGATGCCGCAGCCTGGAGAATTGGCGGCGATTGAGGAGCTCCGGCGCAAAGTGTCCGAAGCGACTGATGGGATGGGCCCATGATCGAGACCAAGCCGACCCCCGGGCTGAAACTGGTGCGGCCGGAAGCCAAATCCTCCGGCGCTCCGCTTCCAAGCCAGGACCAGGCGCAGGTTATCGGCCTGCCCGCCGGCTGCGGTCCGGTGCTGGTTCTCGGCGGCCCCGGCACGGGCAAATCGACGGCTTTGGTGGAGCACGCCGTTCGTCGGGTGGAAGAAACCGGGCTGGACCCGGAAAACCTTCTCTTCCTGGCTCCAAACCGGTTGTCGGCCGCCCGGCTGCGCGACGCTCTGACGGCGCGGCTCAACCGCAGCCTGGGCACATCTCCCGCCAGGACCTGGTCGGCGTATGCCTTCGATCTCATCCGCCGGGCACGGGTGGAAGGACTGCTGCCGCTTGTGGAGCGGGCGCCCCGTTTGTTGTCCGGACCCGAGCAGGACCAGATTATTGCCGAACTGCTGGCCGGCCATCGTGCGGGTTTTGGCCACGGTGTCGGCTGGCCGGAGGACCTGCAGCAGGCTCTGGCGACCCGCGGCTTCCGGCAGGAGATCCGCCAGCTCTTCGACCGGCTGACCGAATACGGCAGTACCGCAGAACAGCTGGAGCAGCTGGGGGGCGAATGCGGCCGCCCGGACTGGATTGCGGCGGCGCGGCTCTACCGCGAATACCGGGACCTGATCGATCTGCGGATGCCGGAGGCCTTCGATCCGGCCGGGATCATCACGTCGGCGCGCCAAGTGTTGCTGGAGCATCCTGATTTGCTGGAGCGGGAGCGCGGCCGCCTCCAGCTGATTTTGGCGGACGAGCTCCAGGAAGCGAATCCGGCCGTCTTCGAACTTCTGGCCTTGTTGGTGGAGGGGCAGGACGCGGTGCTCGCTGCATCGCCGGACACGGTTGTTCAGGGGTTCCGTGGCGCCCGTCCGGACGTGATCGGCAAGCTGCCGGAACTCATTGGCACCCCGGGCAAACCCTTGCAAACGCTGGTCCTGACTACTTCGCACCGGATGACACCCGCGATCGCAACCGCATGGCAATCGGCTGCGGCCAGGATTTCCCAGGTGGCCGGGGCGCACCGCGCCCGTGACCTCGTCCATCCAGGGGCGGAAGGGGAAGCAGGGGCTGCGGCCGAGCCTGCGAACGGTTCCGTGGGCAGCGGTGAGGTACCCGCCGCCAGTTCCCACGTTGTCGCTTCCTCCGTTCACGAACACCGCTATGTGGCCCAGCGGATCCTCGAAGCCCGATTGTTTGAGGGATACCGGCTCAGTGAGATGGCTGTCATCGTCCGGACCGGAGGGCAGCTCTCGGCCCTGGCGCGCTACCTCAGCGGTCAGGATATTGCGGTCAAGGTACCGGTGGCCGAGACTGCGGTTCGTGACGAGGCCGCCGTCCGGCCGCTTTTGGACGCGCTGGCTCTGGCCTTGGACCCGGAACTGCTGACGGCCGACGGTGCGGTGGCGCTGCTGACCTCCAGGGTCGGTGGCGCGACGGCGATCGACCTGCGGCGCCTGCGCCAGGCACTGCGGCGTGAAGAACTGCTCGGCGGCGGCGGCCGGTCCAGCGATTCCCTGCTGGTGGAAGCGCTGGGTGACCCCGCCTTCCTCGGCACGCTGGGAAGGGAAGGAGGACCGGCCAGGAGGATAGCCCGGATGCTCGCAGCCGGCCGGGAGGCAGCGGCAGAGCCGGGGGCCAACGCCGAGACGGTGCTTTGGGCGCTGTGGTCCGCGACCGGACTCTCGGATCGATGGGCGGCGCAAGCGTTGCAAGGCGGACCGGCCGGAGTCAGGGCAGACCGCGACCTCGACGCCATGATGGCGCTGTTTCAGACTGCCGAGCGGTATGTCGACCAGCTCCCTGGCTCCAGTCCGCGGCAGTTTTTGGATTACCTGTTGAACCAGGAACTGCCAATGGACAACCTGGCACCACGTGCGCAGGTGCGCGAAGCTGTGGAACTGCTGACGCCTGCCTCGGCGGCTGGACGGGGTTGGCCGCTGGTCATTGTGGCTGGTGTGCAGGAGGGAATATGGCCTAACACCAGGCTGCGGGGAGAACTATTGGGCAGCACGGAGTTTGTTGATGTCTTGGAGCGCGGTGCCGAGGAAGCTCGGCGGATCGATGCCGGAACCAGGCTGCGGGAAATCCGGTACGACGAACTCCGGAGCTTTTCCACCGCAATTTCCCGCGCCGAACGCCGGCTGGTCTGCACAGCGGTGCAGTCGGACGACGCCCAGCCGTCCCAGTTCCTGGATTTAGTGGACCCTTGGCTGGACCCGGAAACGCCCCGCCCGGCCACGGAGGTCCTCCGCCCGCGGACCGTACGCGCTTTGGCCGGAGAACTGCGGCAGGCCGCACAGCAGGCAGCCGACCATCCGGAACAGGCCGCTGATGCTGCTGCCGTCCTGGCGATGCTGGCGGCCAGTCCCGTGCCGGTACCCGGTGCGCATCCCCGCGACTGGTGGGGGCTGCTGCCGCTGAGCAGTACGGCTCCGGTCGTGCCGGATGGAGAGCCTGTCCCGGTATCTCCTTCGAAAGTGGAAGCTGTGCAGAAGTCCCCGCTGGACTGGTTTATCCAGGCCGCCGGGGGCGAGGCTGCCACCGATTTTGCCCGCAGCCTGGGCACGTTGGTCCACGGCATTGCGCAGGACTTTCCTGAGGCGACAGGAAACGAGTACGTGGCGGAACTTGTCCGGCGCTGGCCGCAGTTGGGGATGAAGGAGAACTGGGAAGGCCGGTTGGACTTCAACCGTGCGGAAGGAATGGTCCGGAGACTGGCCCAGTACGTCATCCAGATGCGTCTGGAGGGCCGAAGCCTGGCCGGAGTGGAGCAGGACTTCTCGGTGGACCTGCAGGGACCCGAACGTGCCGCCAGGCTTCGCGGGCAGGTGGACAGGTTGGAACTGGATGCCAACGGGCGGCTGCACATTGTTGACCTGAAAACGGGCCGAACTGCCCCAACCAAAGATGATCTGGAGCGGCACCCGCAGTTGGGCAGTTACCAGGCGGCCATCCAAGCCGGAGGATTTCCCGGGCACGGAAGTGCGGCCGGTGGCGCGTCCCTGGTCCAACTGGGACAGGATCTCAAGTCGGTCAAAGTCCAGCAGCAGGAGAGCCTGGCCGACGGCGAGGACTGGGCTACTCCGATGATCCATGCGGCGGCGGCCCTCATGGCGGCTTCTGAATTCGAGGCCCGGCACGATCCGCAGCGTGCCCGCAACGGCGGCCACGGCTGCCGTGTGCCGGAACTTTGTCCCCTCTGCGCAGAAGGAAGGCAGGTCACCGAATGAGCATCGGATCGGTTACCACAACCTACAGTCCGGAAGAGCTGGCCGGTCTGCTGGGCCAGCACCTTCCCACCGTGGAACAATCGGCCATCATCAGTTCCCCGATGCAGCCCATGCTGGTCATCGCCGGCGCTGGCTCCGGCAAAACGGCGACCATGGCCGACCGCGTTGTCTGGCTCGTGGCAAACGGCCTCGTGCGGCCGGACGAAATCCTCGGTGTCACGTTCACCCGCAAGGCTGCCGGCGAGCTGGCCGCCCGGATCCGTGCCCAGCTGGCCAAGTTGGACCGCAAGGGCCTGTTGCCGCAGGATGCGGACCAAGCCGGCGGACTGGTGGAGCCCAAGGTGTCCACCTACCACTCGTACGCCAATGGACTCGTCAGCGACTACGGCCTGCGACTGGGCATCGAACGGGACGTGGTGCTGCTGGGAACCGCCCAGTCCTGGCAGCTGGCCAGCCACTGCGTGGAAGCCTATGACGGCCCCATCGAACACCTCCTGGCCAGTAAATCGACCCTGGTCAGCGCCGTGATGCAATTCGCCGGGGAATGCTCGGAGCACCTCGTCACTCCCGGCCATGCCGCCGACTATCTGGCGGCAGAGGTGGAGCGAATTGCCGAACTACCCTATATCGACGGCAGCACCAAGCCGGCTAAACAGGACGTGCGGAAGTTGCTGGATCGCCTGCGGACGCGGATCACAGTGGCCGGGCTGGCCGCCGATTACAGCCGGGCCAAGCGGGAACGCGGCGTGCTCGACTATGGCGATCTCGTCTCGCTGGCGGCCCGCATCGCCCGTGAAGTGCCGCAGGCCCGCCAGCTGGAACGCAGCCGGTACAAAGTGGTGTTGCTCGACGAATTTCAGGACACCTCCCACGCCCAAATGGTGCTGTTCTCCGAACTGTTCGGGGACGGCCACGCAGTGACCGCCGTGGGCGACCCGAACCAATCCATCTATGGATTCCGCGGTGCCTCCGCCGGACAGCTCTTCGCGTTCCCGGAGCATTTCCCGCTGGTGGACGGCAGCGGCCGCCGGCCCGCCCCGGCCGGCTTCCTCACGGTGGCGTGGCGGAACAGTGAAAACATCCTGCGGATGGCCAACCGGATCTCCGCCCCGCTGAACCGGGAAGACCCCAACCGTCCGCGCCCGGGCAGGATCGGCGTCCCGCCGCTGCGCCCGCGGCCGGGAGCTACCGAAGGAACAGTGGTACTGGGACGATACGCGACGGAGGCGGAGGAAACCCTCGCGCTGGCCGACGCGATCGAACGGGCAAGGATGACAGTGTACGCCCGTGACCCTGAAACGGGCCGTGCAGAACCCGTCAGTGCCGCAGTGCTGTGCCGGCGGCGGGCCCAGATCCCCGGCATCGCCAAAGCACTGGAAGAAAGAGGCATCCCCTACGAGATCGTCGGGCTCGCGGGACTCCTGGCGCAGCCGGAGATCGTGGACCTCGTCGCGACCCTGCGCGTGTTGGCTGATCCGGGACGCTCTGATGCGCTGATGCGGTTGCTGGCCGGGGCCCGCTGGCGGCTGGGGGCAGCGGATCTGATGGCGTTGGCCGACTGGTCCCGTTTCCTGGAGAGCCGGCGTCGCAAGGCCGCCGGGGCGGGGGAGGCACCAGACCTGGACGGCAATGAAGTTGCGGGGGGCACCGTCGTCGAACAGGACCTGGCGGAGGCGGCGTCCCTCATCGAGGCGCTGGACCGGCTGCCCAGGCCGGGCTGGACCTCCCGCTACGGCCGATCATTGACGCCGGTGGCGCTGGACCGGCTGGCGCGATTGGCGGATGAGATCCGCTACCTGCACAGTTTCGTCGGCGATGACTTGACGCTGTTGCTGGGCGAAGTGGAGCGGACCATGCTGCTGGACATTGAGGTCGCCTCCAAACCCGGCCAGAGCATCCATCAGGCGCGGCGCAATCTCGACGCATTCCACGACGCCGCGGCCGCGTTCATGCAGACATCACAGCGCGTGGACCTGCTGGCCTTCCTGGCGTGGCTGGAAGCTGCCGCCGCCGAGGAAGGAGGCCTGGACATGGCGCAGGTGGACGTCCGCCATGACGCCGTGCAGTTGTTGACGGTCCACGCGTCCAAGGGGTTGGAATGGGATGCCGTCTTCGTCCCGGGACTCAGTGACGGCGCCTTCCCTTCTTCCTCGGACAACCGGTGGAGCAGCGGCCATGCGGCCCTGCCGTGGCCGCTGCGGGGAGACCGGTCGGACCTGCCGCAATGGGATACCGACCAGCCGGACCAGCTGTCCTGGTTCAACGCGGAAGCGGACTACAAATCGGAGGTCCAGGCCCACGGCGAAGACGAAGAGCGCCGGTTGGCCTACGTCGCGTATACCCGGGCCAAGCACCTGCTGGTGTGCAGTTCGGCCGGCTGGACCGGCAGCAAGGTGAAGCCCACGGCGGTGTCGGTCTTCCTGGCCGAACTGCACGAGCTGTCACAGAGCGAACCGACAGCTGTGCGTGTGAGGCAGTGGGTGGCGGACGAGCAACTTGGGCCGGAGAATCCGTTCCGCGCTGAAGTGGAAACCGCGCTGTGGCCCTACGACCCATTGGAAGGACCGCAGGTGTACCGCAGCGGCGTCCCGCAGCGACAACGTCCGGGACGCCGAGCGGCTCTGGAACAGGCAGCCCAGGCAGTGCTCACATCCGTGGCGCAGGAGCGGCAACCGGCCCCTGACTCCGGGTGGGCTCACGAAGCCAGGCTGCTCTTGGAGCGGCACAATGCTGCTCCCACGGCGGCAGCCGTAGAGCTGCCGGCGCATATCTCCGCTTCGCTGCTGGTGGACCTGGCTGACGACCCGGCTGAGGTGACCCGGCGCCTGCGGCGTCCGGTGCCGCGGAAACCCGGAATGGCCGCCCGGAAAGGCACCGCCTTCCATGGCTGGATCGAAGAATACTTCGGTACCACGGGCATGTTCGATCTCGAGGACTACCCCGGCTCGGCCGACTCCTACATTGACGAAGCCTACGACCTGGAGAATCTGATCAGGACGTTCAAGGCCTCCGAATGGTCCAACCGGATCCCGGCCGCCCTTGAAGTGCCCGTTGAGACGCGGGTCGGCGACGTGGTGGTGCGCGGACGCATCGACGCCGCCTTCCGCGACGCCGACGGCAGATGGGACTTGATCGACTGGAAGACCGGCACGGCGCCCACGGGCAGGCAATTGGCCGTCAAATCGGTGCAGTTGGCCGTGTACCGGCTCGCGTGGGCCCGGCTGAACGGCATCGGCGTGGACGAGGTCAAGGCTGCTTTCTACTACGTTGCCCAGGACAAGCTGGTGCGCCCGCACGACCTGGCCGGCGAGGAGGAACTGGAAGCAGCGGTGTTGCGGGCCTACGCGTCATAGGGCCTGGCACGGGTGATACAGCGGGCGGCGGTCAGGGCTTCCGGTTGATCACTGGCAGCGCTGTGGTATCGACGGACGAAGCTGCGGCCTGGTCGGACGGAGTCGCGCCTGAACCTGGGGACGCTGTGTCCTCGGTGCCGCCGGCCTGTCCAGGGGCGGCGCGCCGGGTATTGGCGGGGCCGGTCGGTGAGACGGCATCGCCCGGCGGATCCTCAACAGGGAGCAGCGTGACCTTCGCATCCCTGGAACCGCTGGACAGATGTATGCGGGGGGTGTCCGCGCCGTCGGAATGCGGCACCTTTTCGCCCGGACCGTCCGGGCCGGTCTCGGCGGCCACGTCTGTGGTGTCATGGGCCGCCGCCGCCGTGGTATTGGCAGGAACAGCTGTGGGACGGCCGGGTCCACCGGAGCCTCCGGTTGGTGCCTTGGCGGGAGCTGGAGGCGCGGCGGCGGGAACCACGGGAGGAACAGCTGGCGGCGGGGGAGCGGTGACACTGATCGGCTGGCCGCCGTGTTGCGCCACGTCGGTTTCAAGCTCGGTCAGCATCTCCACTGCTTCGTCAACCATTGTCTGGTCGCCTGCTGCCAGTCCACGGACCAGCCACTGGGCGAGGGCGAATTCAGCCGACAGCGCTGCCCGGCGCATCAGGTGTGGATCCACCTGTTCGGTGCGGTATTTCCGGTAGGACTCCAGCACCACGTCGGCAAACGACTGTTCGTGCACGGCCACCAGCCACGCAAAGTCGTCGGCGGGGTCTCCGATGCGAAGATCGGTCCAGCCGGTGACGGAGCTGACGCTGCCGTCATGGACCAGCAGGTTGTCTTCGTGCAGGTCACCGTGCACCACGCACGGGTTGAACTTCCACAGGGCAACGTCTTCCAGGGCATGCTCCCACCGGCGCAGCAGTGCCGGCGGAATCTTGCCTGTTGTGGCCGCCTGATCCAGTTCGTTGAGCTTGCGCTGGCGGAACTGGTCGGCGGTGTAGCTGGGCAGGTCGGCGGCATCGACCATGTCCTGGGGAAGGTCGTGGATGCCCGCCGTGGCCCGGCCGATGGATACCGGGACGGAAGCTCCGGCGGCGACGAGTGCTTCGAGCGCCAGGGTGCTGCCCGGTACGTGGTTGTAGACGAAGGTGCGCAGCTCGGACTGCTGGACAGTTCCGGCGACGGTGGGGACCTGGAACGGCAACTCTGCGCGGATAGCAGGGGAGAAAGCCCGCAGTACCAGCAGTTCCGTCTCCAACCGCATACTGGCCTCGGCGTGTTTCGGCGACCGCACGCGCCATCGCTTGCCGGCCGCATCGGTGAGCACGGCGGACTGGAAGTCCGCGGCGTCGTCTGGCAAACCGGCTACGCCCGTGGGCGTCAACCCCGGTACGGCCGCGCTGGCTATCGCCGCCAGCTCCAGAGGTGTCTTTCTCACGTAGTCCACCGTACGCGCTACCCGTACCGGCCGCCCGGCCACGGCGCGGCGAGTCGCCGGAAGGTGAGCGAGACCGCAGCGGCGGGCGCCGCCGTCGGCCATTCCACAGCAGCGGCGGCGCGAATAACGGTCCGGGCCCCGCGGTGAGTACGGTAGATAGCATGAGTCTTCGCACCGCCGCCACAGGGTTCCCGCCGCTGGGCCAGTTGATGCTGGCGCGCACCACCATGGACCGGGGCTGCGAACGGCGCAGCCACCCCGGTCTGGTCAGCGGCATCTGGGGCGCCGACACCACCTACGTGATGCTCATGTCCGACGGCAAGACGCTGGTGCGCGGTGGAAAGATCGTGCTGCTGCCAAGCCGCGAGCGGGCCGCGACCGACCTGTCCGTCTACCTAGGACGCGCGGTGGAAGGGGCGGACGTGCCGGTCGGAACCGACATCGTGCTGTCCGTGTTGGCCGACGGCGCGGAAACAGCACAGTACGACGGCGAGTGGCTGGGTTTGCGCGACGTGGCCGGGGAGCTCTCGGCGCAGGACACAGGATTGTTCGTCGAAGCCGCCGCAATCTCCAACTGGCATCTGGCCCACACGCATTGCCCGCGGTGCGGCCACCGCACGGAAATCGAGCAGGGCGGCTGGGTGCGCCGCTGCCCCGCGGACGACAGCCAGCATTTCCCGCGCACCGATCCCGCGATCATCGTGTCGGTCATTGACCAGGATGACCGGCTGCTGCTCGGCCGCAACAGCGCGTGGCCGGCCAGCCGGTATTCGGCCCTGGCCGGCTTCGTTGAGCCGGGCGAGTCGCTGGAGGCCGCAGTGGTACGCGAGGTCGAGGAGGAGTCCGGCGTCGTGGTGCACTCGCCCAGATACCTCGGGTCCCAGCCCTGGCCGTTCCCGGCGTCGCTGATGATCGGCTTCACGGCGGTGGCAACAGACTCGGCGTCGGTGCCCGACGGCGTGGAGATCCTTGACACCCGCTGGTTCAGCAGGAAGGAACTGGCAGCGGCGTTGGCGGCCGACGAGGTGCAGGTGGCCGGCGGCATTTCCATTGCCAGGGCCATGATTGAGCACTGGTACGGCGGCGAGTTGCCGCAGGCTGGACAATGAGCGCTACGGCCGCCGGGCCCCGCGCGGACAGCAGCCTCGCAGACCAGATCCTGGCCGGGCTGGACGACGAACAGCGGCAGGTGGCCACCAGCCTGGCCGGGCCGCTGTGCGTCCTGGCGGGGGCGGGCACCGGCAAAACGCGCGCGATCACCCATCGGATTGCCTATGGCGTGCACACCGGCGTGTACACGCCGCAGCGCGTGCTGGCGGTAACGTTCACCGCCCGGGCGGCCGCAGAAATGCGGACACGGCTGCGGGACCTGGGTGTGGGCGGGGTGCAGGCACGAACGTTCCACGCCGCGGCGCTGCGCCAGCTGCAGTTCTTCTGGCCGCAGGCCGTCGGCGGTCCGATGCCCGGCCTGCTGGATCACAAGGCCAGTGTGATCGCCGAAGCGGCCCGGCGCCTGAGGTTGACCAC
>NZ_JBNHHB010000049.1:0-36281 GCF_059091905.1 Arthrobacter sp. Dra40 | reverse complement strand
ATCGATCCGGGTGGCGGCTCGATGGCGGCAGTTTTCGGCCAGGATCTGCCGCCCCGGCATCCAGACAAGAGTGCCGCCGGCGGCGACGTTGATGTTGACCTCGCTGCTGGATTCCTTGCCGTGCGGCCCCGGCAGTACCAGGGTTGCCGTGACGGCTCGGATGATGAGCGTGGCATCAGTCCCGACCTCGATGTCCAGGCGCAGCTGGTCGCCGCCCAACGGACCCGCGGCGCCTCCCACCAGACTGACGCCGGCGCTGTGCTTGGCGGGCAGATCCCAAAGCCGAAGTGCCTCCGGCGGATCGGCGCGCGTGGGTCGCAGGATTAAGGGAGCCTGGGACCTCAACCTTTGCAGCCGGGTGGCCTGGCCGTTGCCGGGCGGGCAGTCTGCCACCAGCCGGGCATGCGCCCGCATCAGAAGAGGAAGTACCGCTGGGCCATCGGCAGTTCGGTGGCGGGTTCGTGCTCGATGAGCTCGCCGTCGACCCTCACCGCATAAGTATGGGGATCGACCTCGATGCGGGGCAGGGCGGTGTTTTCCGGCATGTCGGCTTTGCCGCGGCCGCGGACATTGCCCACGGGGACCAGCGGCCGGTTGATCGAGAGCCGGTCTGCCAGACCGTCTTCGATCGCGGCGGGAGCCACGAATGCGACCGAGGTCGAGGCTGCTGCGCGCGAGTATGCGCTGAAGCCCAGCCGCTCCATCACCGGCTGCGGGGTGGGAACCGAGGCGTTGGGGTCGCCCAGCGCGGCGACCGCCGCAACGCCACCCTTGAACACAGCCGTGGGCCTGATGCCGAACAGTGCGGGCTGCCACAGCACCATGTCCGCCAGCTTGCCGGGCTCGATTGATCCGATTTCGTGCTCGAGCCCGTGTGCAACGGCCGGGCAGATGGTGTACTTCGCCACGTACCTCCGGGCCCGGTGGTTGTCTGCCCGGTCGTCGCCGGCCAGGGAACCGCGCAGCCGCTTCATGCGGTGCGCTGTCTGCCAGGTTCGGATGACGACTTCGCCGATGCGCCCCATGGCCTGGGCATCGGAGGACATGATCGACAATGCGCCCAGATCCTGCAGGACGTCTTCGGCGGCAATGGTCCCCTCGCGGACCCGGCTCTCGGCGAAGGCCAGGTCGTTGGGCACCTGCGGGTTGAGATGGTGCGCCACCATGACCATGTCCAGATGTTCGTCGATGGTGTTGTGGGTGAACGGGCGGGTCGGATTCGTCGAGGCCGGCAAGACGTAGGATTCGCCGGCGATCCTGATGATGTCCGGCGCATGGCCGCCGCCGGCGCCTTCGGTGTGGAAGGCATGGAAGGTCCGTCCATTGACCGCGGTCAGCAGGTCTTCCACGAAGCCGGCTTCATTCAGGGTGTCGCTGTGGATGGCGACCTGGACACCGGATTCGTCCGCCACCCGCAGGGCCGCATCGATCACCGCCGGCGTGGCGCCCCAGTCCTCGTGGACCTTGAAGCCTCCTGCACCGCCGCGCAACTGCTCCCACATGGCCTCGGTGGACGTGGTGTTGCCACGTGCCAAGAACAGCACATTCAGCGGCCACGGTTCCATGCCTTCGAGCATGCGTTCGATCCACCATGAACCCGGCGTTGCCAAGGTGGCCTTGGATCCCTCGGTGGGACCCGTGCCGCCGCCCACGACGGTGGTGGTACCCGTCTGCAAGGCCACGGCGAGCATGTCCGGTCCGACAAGGTGTACGTGGGTGTCTACGGTGCCTGCCGTGAGGATGAGGCCGTTGCCCGACATCACTTCAGTGGACGGGCCGATGACAAGGTCGGGATGAATTCCGTCCATGGTGTCGGGGTTGCCCGCCTTCCCCAAGGCTACGATGCGCCCGTCACGGACACCGACGTCGGCCTTCACGATGCCCCAGTGGTCCAAAATCACCGCACCCGTGATGACCAGATCCGGAGTGCCTTCCGCCCGGGTCGCCGCGGACTGGCCCATGGATTCACGGATCGACTTGCCGCCGCCGAACACGGCCTCGTCGCCGCCCCGGCACCGGTCCTCTTCCACCTCGATCAGGATGTTGGTGTCCGCCAGCCGGATGCGGTCTCCCGTCGTCGGGCCAAAAGAGGCGACATATTCGGAGCGCCGGATGTCAGCCATCAAGGTTCCCCTTGCAGAGCCCGCGGAGGCCGCGGACAATTCTGCGGCCACGGATCGGGATGAGTTCCACTTGTTCGGCTGCGCCGGGCTCAAATCGCATCGATCCGCCGGACAGGACGTTGAGCCGCTTGCCCCACGCCGCTTCCCGGTCGAACTCCAGTCCGGAATTCACCTCGGCGAAGTGGTAGTGGGAGCCCACCTGTACAGGCCGATCGGCCCTGTTCTCCACCCGGAGCATGGTCACCTCTGCGCCGGCGTTGATTTCCACTGGTTCGTCGCCGTAGAGGATCTCGCCCGGCACGATCGTCTCATAGGCCACAAGCTTGTGGCTCGCCTGGCGTCTGGGTGACTGCCGTTCGCTGGTGCCCGGGCGCCGAGGCTGGCTGGTACCGCTGGACCCGGAGGATGGATGGCGCGTCTTGGTCTTGCGGTTGTAGACAAGCTCGGTGTCGTAGCCGGGGTTGTCGCTGGCGTGGCGGTAATCCTTGTCCGGTTTCCGGTCGGTGCGTTCCGGATTGGCGAACGGATTCTCAGTGACTCTCACTGGATTGGCCCTGTGACCGTGATCAGTTTGGTCCCATCGGGAAAGGTCGCCTCGACCTGCACTTGGGCGAGCATTTCCGGCACGCCCTCCATGACATCGTCCCGCCTGAGGACTTCCCGGCCCGACTCCATCAGGTCGGCGACGGTGTCGCCGTTCCGGGCACCTTCCAGCAGGTAGGAGGTGATGATGGCGGTGGCTTCAGGAAGGTTGAGCTTCAGGCCGCGGGCCTTGCGCTCCATGGCAAGCTTGGCGGCCGTGTAGGTCATCAAGCGTTCGACTTCAAACATGCTCAGCAACATTCGCGGACTCCAGACATCCTTGAGACGTGCTTACCGGCCACCCCACACGCGGTATCTGTTGAGTGTAGCGACGGGCTACGGGCCCGGCAATGGCGGGCCGGGGGCCGGTTTCGGGGTCAAAGTTTTCACCGAGGGAGCACACGACACTCGGCTCCGCAGGCGGCGGCACAGTATCCCTTCGTCCAGCCCGGGAGTAGTCTGGCCCGACAGTCCAAGCTCAGGAGTGGAGCGGCCGACATGTCAACTCTCAAAGAAGGCCAGGGACGTTTTTCGTTCTGGAGGGGCGCTTGCCCATGACCGGCCCCGCTGTTGCACGTCCGGACCCGCCCAACCCTGCGGCGGCGCTTCTGCTCTTGGCCGATGGGCGCTTGCCCGCCGGAGGGTATGCCCATTCCGGCGGACTGGAAGCCACCATCCGGTCGAGGAGAGTGGAGAACGTCGAAGACCTGGAGTTGTTCCTGACCGGCAGGGCAGCCACATCCGGACTCGTCGCCGGTTCCTTCTCCGCCGCCGCATGCCATTGCTCCCGTCACGAGGACCTGCCGGGCTTGCAGGCGCTTGGCCCAGAGCTGGATGCCCGGATTCCATCGCCCGCCCTCCGGGCGGTTTCGCGCTCGCTCGGACGCCAACTGATGCGCGCCGTGCTGGCGATCCGTCCGCATCCGCGCCTCAGTGGACTGGAGCGCAGCCCGCACCAACCGGTCGCGTTTGGTGCAGCAGCAGCCGCCTTCGATCTGGCGCCGCGCGCTGCGGCTGTGGCCGTGCTTTACGAATCCGTGGCCGGGCCGGCTGCCGCCGCGGTGAAATTGCTCAGCCTGGACCCTTTTGCCGCCCATGCACTGCTGGTGCGTCTGACCCCGTTGCTGGACGAGTTGGCAACGGAAGCCGCTTCCCACGCCGCTGCTGCCGCGTCGGATCTGCCCGCCGCCAGCGCGCCACTGCTCGAGATTGCCGGGGAACTCCATGCTGGCCTTGCTGCCCGCCTCTTTGCGTCCTGACCGGCCACGCGGCGGCCCAAAAGTACGGGCAGCACCGCTGCCGCTCACGCGAACCGCCTGCCCGCCCCCTTCCTGTTGACGGCGGAACCGGAGCGCCACAGACTGTGAGTCAGCCAAGCCCAATTAATGAGCCGTCACGTCGTTCAGCCACCAGGAGCCAAGGCGACAGACCCGGGCCAGGGAATGAGGAAATATCATGCCGGCGAACCAAAACACCAGAACACGGTCGCTTCGGCTAGGCATAGCCGGTCCGGTCGGAACCGGAAAAAGCTCAGTCATCGCGACTCTGTGCCGGAACCTGGCCCACGAACTCAACATCGGCGTCATCACCAACGACATCTACACCGACGAGGACGCGCGTTTTCTGCGTTCCGCCGGAGTCCTGCCCGCCGAGCGGATACGCCCGGTGGAGACAGGCGCCTGCCCCCACACCGCCATCCGCGACGACGTCACCATGAACCTGATCGCCGTCGAAGACCTGGAGCAGGATTTTGCGCCGCTGGACATTGTGTTTGTCGAGAGCGGCGGTGACAACCTCACCGCGACCTTCTCTCCCGCCTTGGTCGATGCCCAGATCTTCGTGCTGGACGTCGCCGGCGGCGGCGACGTGGCCCGCAAGGGAGGTCCCGGCATTGCACGCGCCGATCTCTTGGTGATCAACAAGATCGATCTCGCCGAGTATGTGGACGTTGACGTGGACCAGATGGTCAGCGATGCCTCGGCGGCGCGGGACGGCGCCCCTGTCCTGGCCATGTCGCGGAAGCAACAGGACACGGTGGAGGAGCTGTGCGCCTGGGTGCGCTGGCTGCACACCCGCCATGTGGACGGAACGCATACCCCCACAGACCCCGGTCCGATGGCCCCCCACTTCCACGCCGGCCAGGACGGGCAGGGCTACGTCCACACCCATGAGGCAGCGCCCGATGAGAGCGGATCCGGCACCATCGGCTGACAAGGCGGGACCAGGATCACGGCTACCAGGAACGACCAGTGGACCACGCGAAGAGCAGGCTCTCGGGAAGGCAAACCTCCATCCTTGGGATGTGCCTGGCGGTCGGCTTTCTGCTTGTCGCGGGCTGGGGAGCCTTTTTCTTCCTGGTGTTGCCCGGACGCTACATGGTGGGGGACCAAGCCGTATTCGGCCTGGGCCTGGCGGTCACGGCGTTTACCCTTGGCGTCCGGCACGCCTTCGACGCCGACCACATCGTCGCGATCGACAACACCACCCGCAAACTCGTGGCCGAGGGCCGGCGTCCCGTCTCCGTAGGGTTCTGGTTCGCACTGGGCCACTCCACCGTCGTCGTGGTGGCAGTGACGCTTCTGGCTGCCGGACTCAATGTGCTTGCTGCGCAGATTTCGACCGAGGACTCGGCTTTCACCTCGGTTGCGGGGCTGTGGGGTGCGCTGGTTTCAGGCATCTTCCTGCTGATCATTGGTGCCGTCAACCTTGGCTCACTGCTGGAAATCTGGCGGGTTTTCCGGAGCCTGAAGACCGGCCGGTTCCATGAAGCGCACTTGGAAGAACAACTGGCCAAACGGGGATTGCTCAGCCGATTCCTTGGCCCGCTGTCCCGCCGGATCGACAAGCCGTGGAAGATGTATCCCGTCGGCGTGCTTTTCGGGCTGGGATTCGATACCGCGACCACCATTGGCTTGTTCGTCGTCGGCGGCAGCGCCGCGCTGACAGCTCCCTGGTACGTAGTGCTGGTGCTGCCGGTCCTCTTCACGGCCGGGATGACGCTTTTTGACAGCCTCGATGGACTGCTGATGAACCATGCGTACGCGTGGGCCTTCGCCCGGCCCGTCCGGAAGGTCTACTACAACCTCACCATTACTGTCATGTCGGTGGCGGTTGCATTCCTGGTTGGGGGTGCGAGCCTCATGGGGTTGCTCGCGCAATGGTTGCCGGCCGGTTCGGCACTGCGCGCCTGGTTCTCTGCCATCGACCTGCAGAACTTTGGCTACTGGGTGGCCGCGATTCTCTTGCTCACCTGGCTGGCAGCAGTGGCGTACTGGAAACTGGCCCGGGTGGAAGCACGCTATTCACGGCTGGAGTAACTGCCGGCGCGGGCGGTGCCCGGAAATCACCATCGGTGCCGGCGTACCGGCAGGGGTGCCGGGGTGCTCGCGGTTCCGCGTCAGGCGGCCCCGCCGCAGCACGCAGTCCCCAGCTCACCCGCCGGAAGTGTTCGTGAGCTTCGGCACATAACTGTGGGACGTGGCACACCGCGCCGCCGCGGGGCCTTTATGGTTGACGGGTCAGTGTGAGTTTGAACGCTTGTTCGTATCTCAAACAAACCGGACGTTCAGTCGGCAGTCGCCCCCAGCGGCGCACCAGCAAAAGGTTAGGCCCCCTATGGATATCAAGGCCCGCATCGAGGCGGCTCCCATGAAGCGAACCCAAGTCGGCGTCATCGCCATCTGCATGGCGCTCTACATGATCGACGGTTTCGATGTCCTGGTGATGGCGTTCAGCGCCAATGCCGTGATGGGGGACTGGGGCCTCACTGGCAGCCAGCTGGGCGTGCTCCTGAGCTCGGCGCTGATCGGCATGGCGATCGGCTCCATCTTCGTCTCCAGCGTTGCGGACATCATTGGCCGCCAGAAAACCCTGGTGATCGGTGCGGCCGTCGTCGCCGTGGGCATGCTTGTCTCGGCCTTTGCGCCCGGCTACGCCGTGCTGGTGGTGCTGCGCTTCATCACGGGCCTGGCGGTGGGCACCCTGCAGGCCACGGCCAACGTATTGGCCTCCGAGTTCTCCAACGCCAAGCGCCGCTCCACCGCGCTGGCCCTGGTCAGCATCGGGCAGCCCATCGGCGGTGTGCTCGGCGGCATGGCCACGGGCGCCTTGATCACCGCGTTCGGCTGGCGCTCCGCCTTCCTCTTTGGGGCCATCATCACCGTTGTCATGATCCCGTTCATCATGAAGGCCGTTCCCGAATCCGTCGACTTCCTGCTGGTGCGCCGCCCGGAGAATGCGCTGCAGCGCGTCAACAAGGTGCTGCGCCGGATGGGACAGCCGGTGGTGGCCGAGCTGCCGGCGGTGCCCGAGGCTACGGGCAAGAAAAAGTCCCGGTTTGCCGACGTGCTGACCGGAGTCAACGCCCGCCGGACCATCCTGATTTCGCTGGCGTACTTCATCCTCATGGCCAGCTTCTACTTCGCCAACTCCTGGACTCCCAAGCTGGTCACGGCCAGCGGTTTCAGCCAGCAGGACGGCATCACCGCCGGCGTGCTCTTCAGCGTCGGCGCGATCATCGGCGCCGTCGTGCTGGGCGCCTTCGGTGCCCGCTTCCCGATGCGCAAGGTCCTCGCGGTGTTCTTTGTGATCGGCGGCCTGACCTTCGGCGCATTCTCGCTCTCCACCGGATCGCTGGCCGGCGCCCTGTTTGCCGCGGCGCTGGTCGGCTTCGGCTCCAACGCCCCGATCGCCGGCATGCTGGCGATCAGCCCCACGTATTACACCTCGGACGTGCGCGGCACCGCGCTGGGCCTGGTCATCGGTATGGGCCGCGTGGGCGCCATAGCTTCGCCGATCATTGCCGGCGCGCTCATGGACGGCGGCTGGCAGCCCACCGACCTGTATTTCCTGTTCATCATCCCGATGCTGATCGGCGCCGTGGTGATCTCGATGCTGGGCAAGCCGGTGCTGGCCTCGGTAGCCTCCACGGCGGAGGCTGCCGCTGAGCAGGAACCGGCCGGCAAGCACTAAGCGGCTGCCACTGGTTCAAGAACCCCGGAACGACGGCGGTGCCTTACGGGGGTGGTGCGACGCCGCAGCGGGGGAGCAGACTGGAACCAGCAGTGTCCGCCAGCCCGCGAGGAGATCAGCCATGTGCCGGAATATCCGCCAGCTCCACAATTTCGAGCCCGCCGCGACGAATGCCGAAATCGAGGCCGCCGCGTTGCAGTATGTGCGCAAGGTCAGCGGCAGCAACAAGCCATCGAAGGCCAACGAGGCGGCATTCAACCAGGCCGTGCACGAGATCGCGCACATCACGGCCCACCTGCTCGACGACCTGGTGACCGCGGCGCCCCCGAAGAACCGCGAAGAAGAAGCTGCGAAGGCCCGCGCCCGCGCCGCCGAACGCTACGGGGCCACGGTCTGAGCCCAGCATCCGGTGCACGGGCGCCCTGGCAGGTTACCGCCCGAAGCGGCGCAGCCTCAGGGAGTTGGCCACCACCAGTACCGAACTGGCGGCCATCGCGGCGCCGGCGATCATCGGGTTGAGCAGGCCGAACGCCGCCACCGGAATGCCGAGCGTGTTGTAGGCGAAGGCCCAGAACAGGTTCGACTTGATGGTGGAGAGCGTCCGGCGGCTGAGCTCGATGGACTGCACCACCTGACCAAGGTCGCTGCCCATCACGGTCAGGTCCGCGGCCTCGATGGCCACGTCGGTGCCCGCGCCCATGGCGATGCCCAGGTCGGCCTGGGCCAGCGCGGCGGCGTCGTTCACGCCGTCGCCCACCATGGCGACCGTCTTGCCCTCGTCCTGCAGCCGCTTGATCGCGGCCACCTTGTCCTCGGGGAGCACATCGGCGAAGACATCCTCGGGGGCGATGCCCACCTCGGCGGCGACCTCGGCGGCCACCGCGGCATTGTCGCCGGTGAGCAGGATGGGGTGCAGCCCCAGATCCTTGAACCGTGCGATGGCGGCCGCCGAGTTCTCCTTCACGGTGTCCTGAAGGCTGACAATCCCGGCAATGACGCCGTCGACGGCGACCCAGACCGCCGTGGAGCCGGCCTGCTGCTGCTTCAACAGGGCCTGGCGGTGGGTGCCGGAGACGGAGATGCCGTTCTCGTCCATCCAGTTGTTGCGGCCCACAACGACGGTGCTGCCGCGGCCGTCGCGTTCGGTGATGGTGCCGCGGACGCCGCCGCCTGCCGTGCTGTGGAAATCGGAAAGCGCCGGCAGTGCGGCATCCTCGCCGGCCGTCGCACCGGACGGCGTGGCGGTGCGCGCCGCTACCTTGCGGGCTGCTTCCACGATGGCCAGGGCGATCGGGTGCTCGGAGCCGGCCTCGACGGCCCCGGCCAGCAGCAGGACCTCGTCTTCACTGCGGTCCGCCAGGGCCAGCACGCCCTCCACCGCCTGCTGCCCGGTGGTCACGGTGCCGGTCTTGTCCAGCACGATGGTGTCCACGTGCCGGGTGTCCTCGAGGATCTGCGGACCCTTGATCAGGATGCCCAGCTGGGACGCCCGGCCGGTGCCGGTGAGCAGCGCGGTGGGCGTTGCCAGTCCCAGGGCGCACGGGCAGGCGATGACCAGCACGGTGACGGCGGCGGTGAACGCGGAGCGCAGGTCCCCGCTGAAGATCATCCACAGGATGAAGGTGACGACGGCGATGACCAGCACGATCGGCACGAACACGGAACTGATCCGGTCCGCGAGCCGGGCAACCGGTGCCTTGCCGGCCTGCGCCTGGCTGACCAGGCGGCCCATCTGGGCCAGCGTGGTGTCCGTCCCGACCCGGGTGGCGCGGACCAGCAGCCGGCCGGAGGTGTTGATGGTCGCGCCGATAACCGCGTCGTGCACATCCACCTCAACCGGTACGGATTCGCCGGTGAGCAGGGACGCGTCGATGGCCGAGTGGCCGTCTACCACGTAGCCGTCGGTGGGGATCTTTTCGCCCGGGCGGACCACCATAATGTCGCCGGGCACCAGGTCCGCGGCGGGCACCTTCAGCTCGGTGCCCTCGTGCAGGACGGTTGCCTCCTTGGCACCCAGGTTCAGCAGCGACTTCAGCGCGTCGCCTGCCTTTTTCTTGGCGCTGGCTTCGAGGTAGCGGCCCAAAAGGAGGAAGGTGACCACCACGGCGGCGGTTTCAAAGTACAAGGCGTGTTCGGTCATGTCGCCGTGCACGTGTTGGGTCATCATCGGGTCCATGACCAGTTGCCAGGCGGAGAAGAAGAAGGCGGCCAGCACGCCGATGGACACCAGGGTGTCCATGGTGGACGCCAAGTGCCTGGCATTGACCGCGGCCGCGCGGTGGAACGGCCAGGCCGACCAGAACACCACGGGAATGCTGAGGGCAAAGGCCGCCCAGCCCCAGTGCGGGAACTGGGCGCCGGGGATCATTGAAATGACGAAGACCGGGATGGTCAGGATGGCGGCCGTCCAGAGGCGCGGACGGAGCTGGTCGGCGGTGCCGCCGTGGGACATGTGGTCCTCATGGTCGGTGTGTTCGCCCGCTTCACCGTGTCCGGCGTGGTCCAGCTGTCCCTGGTCCTCTTGACCCTGATGTTCCTCGTGGCCTTGGTTCGTCCTGCCGGCGGCGTGGTCCGCCTGCGGGTGCGTGCCGCGCCCTGACTGTTGCTGCTGCTTGACCCTGGCCTTGTACCCGGTGGCGTTCACGGTGTCCACCAGCTGCTGGTTGGTGACGCCATCAGGCACACTCACCACGGCAGACTCCAGCGGCAGGTTCACGCTGGCCTGAACGCCGTCGATCTTGCCGAGCTTGCGTTCCACCCGGTTCACGCAGGAGGCGCACGTCATGCCCTCGATTTCGAGTTCCACGGTTCGGGCCGCAGCCGGCCCGGCTGCCGGGTGCTTGGTGCCGGAGTGGGAGGTCATCAGGTTCATCTCGATTCTGAGTGGGGCGGTCCGCGGACAGCTGTGCCGAATCAGGTGGTTGGCGTAAAAGGTGGCGGAGACAGCGGCGGGCGGCGCCGCCGTCGTACGCCGCTTAGGCGTTCTGCGCGACGACGGTGTACCCGGCTTCGGCCACAGCCTCGCCAATCTGAGCCGGGTCAAGATCCGCCTCGGAACTGACCGTCGCCGTGGAGATGCCGCCGCTGTTGAGATCGATGCTGACGTCGCGGACCCCGTCGAGGGCCTGGAGTTCTTCGGTGACGGCGTCCACGCAGTGGCCGCAGGTCATGCCGTCGATGCTGATGGTGGTGGTGCTCATGGCAGTCTCCTAGGGGTTGGGGTGTTCGCGGGCATGAAGGTCAGCGCAGCAACCGGCCGATGGCGTCCGAGGCTTCCTTGACCTTGTCCTGGACGATCTGTGGATCGCCGCTGAGCTCGGATTCCTTGGCGGCGCCGACGACGCAGTGCCCGATGTGGTCTTCGAGCAGACCCACGCTCACCGCGTGCAGGGCCTTGTTCACGGCAGCAACCTGGGTGAGGATGTCGATGCAGTACTTGTCTTCCTCTACCATGCGGGCGATGCCGCGGACCTGGCCTTCGACGCGCTTGAGCCGGCGCAGGTAAGCGTCTTTGTCCGACGTGTAGGCGTGGCCGATGTGCTCATCTGCGGCGTCGTTGGCGGCGGTTTCCGCGGGCAATACTGTTTCGCTCATGGCTTCCTCACTTCTGAACTACATCCAACATATACCCCCTAGGGGTATATGGCAAGGGTGTTCGCGGGTGCCATGGGCTGTCCCGGGCCGCCGGGCCCGGCCCTTGAGGACTAGTGGTTCTGCGGGGCGCGCAGCGTGAAGAAGGCCAGCCCCGCCGCTGTCACCATCAGGACCGCGGCCAGTCCTGCCGTGACGGTGACGCCGCTGTCGAAGGCATGGACTGCGGAATCGATCAAAACGGCCCCGGTCCTTTCCGGCAGTTGCCCCGAAACAGTGATGGCGCCGCCGAGAGTCTCGCCGGCAGCGTGCTGCTGGGCCGCGGTCAGCCCCGGGGGCAGGGAGATGTTCTGACGGTAGGCGCCGACCAGGATGCTGCCCAGCACGGCGGTACCGAAAACGGAGCCCACTTCGTAAGCAGTCTCCGAGACGGCCGAGGCTGCCCCCGCTTTGGCCGCCGGAACGCTGGACAGAATGAGGTCGTTGGAGAGCGTTTCGGAGGCGCCCACTCCTGCGCCGAGCAGCGAGAACGCCACCATGAGGGCCACCGCCGAGGCGTCCGGGGTGGAGGCGGCCAGCCCGTAGGCGGCCGCGGACAACAGCAGGGCGCAGGCGACGACCACGTGCGGGGCAACCCGGCGCACCAGAGGCACTGCCAGCAGCCCTGCGGCTATGGTGACCGCCAGTCCGGGCAGCAACACGAGGCCCGCCCGTAGCGGACTAAGCCCAAGGACCAGCTGAAGATGCTGGGACACGAAGTAGAGGAAGCCGACCAGGGAGAACACGGCCAGCAGGTTGACCAGGACTGCGCCGGTGAACGCGCGGTGCCGGAACAGCCGGACGTCGAGCATTGGATTCGCCCGGCGCAGCTGGCGGCGGACGAACAGCCAGCCGGCCAGGCCGCCGAGGGCAAAGGTCGCCGTGATGGCAGCCGGGTTTCCGCCGCCGGCCAGCTGCTTGATGGCATAAACAACCGGAAGCAGCGCGGTGACCGAGAGCAGGATGCTGACCACATCCACCGGGCCGGGTTCGGGGTCCCGGGACTCCGGTACGAACGCCGGCGTCAGCACCAGCATCGGCAACAGCATGGGGACGGCGAGCAGGAAGACCGAACCCCACCAGAAGTGCTCCAGCAGCAGGCCGCCAAGCAGCGGACCAAGTGCGGCGCCGGCGGAGAAGCCGGCGGCCCAGATCGCGATTGCCAGGCGCCGCTGCGACCGGTCGGTGAAGATGTTCCTGATCAAGGACAGCGTGGCCGGCATCAGCATGGCACCGAAGATGCCCAGTCCGGCGCGCGCGGCAACCAGAAGTTCGGCGGTGGGGGAGAATGCGGCCAGTGCGGAGAGCGCTGCGAAACCCGCTGCGCCGATCATCAGCATCCGCCGCCGGCCGAAGCGGTCGCCCAGGCTGCCCATGGCCACCAGCAGGCCGGCGAGCACCAGGGGGTAGATGTCGATAATCCACAAAAGGGTCGTGCCGCTGGTGCTGAAGGCCAGGGAAATCGCGGGCAGGGCGAAGCTGAGGACCGTGTTGTCGACGGCGACCAGCAGGACGGGAAGCATCAGGACCGCCAGTGCGGTCCATTCTTTGCGCCCGGCGCGCTGGGTGACGGTAAGCATGGTGCATCTTTCGGGATTGGGGGAAGTAAGTCTACTGTACCGTCTGGACGGTTTACCGGCAAAGCGTGCGGCTCTGCAGCAGGGCGCGTCCTAGGATGGGTGGATGGCCAGTGCGAGAGACCGGATCCTCGACAACTTCGAGGACATCCTGATCAAAGAGGGTGAGCGAGCCGCCACCATGGATGCCGTTGCGGCGGCGGCAGGGGTGTCCAAGGGCGGGTTGCTGTACCATTTCCCGTCCAAGGAAGCCATGGTCGATGCCTTGTGCGAGCGGCTGTCCGCCCTGACTGCAGCAGACGCGGAGCAGATTGTCAGTGCCCCCGAAGGAGCAGCCCGCTACTACGTGCGCACGTCCAAGTTCGTGGGGTCACCGCTGGATCGAGCGATCGTGGCCGTGGCTCGCCTGGTTCAGCAAGGCCACCCGTCAGCCGCCAGGACCTTTGCCGGAATCCAGGAGCTGTGGCTGGATGCCTTGGAGCAGGCGCTTGGCAGTCGTCCGGTGGCGCAGGCCGTGAAGCTGATCGGCGACGGCCTTTACTACAGTGCAACCTTCTTCTCCCCGGATGCCCAGCGATACCAATTGGCCGACGGCGAGATGGATGCCTTGCTGGAACAGGTGGACACGCTGGTGGGCCGGAGCTGATTCCCGGCCGCCGGCCTTAGGGTGATCGGACAAGATGAATCGTTTCCGCACCGACGAGAGGAACCTCATGTCTACTCCCAACAGCTACGGGGAGCATCCCGAGCCAACGCCTTCCCCACAGCCGCAGTCACCGCAGGGCGCCTACCCCGCCTACCCGCAACAGGGCGCCGGCCAGGCATACCCGCAACCCAACGCCCCTTACGGGTACCCCGGGCAGCCCGGTCCCGGACAACCCGTTCCCGGCAGGACCATGGGGATCGTCGGGTTCATCCTGTCCCTGCTCGGACCGCTGACGGTGGCCGGGCTGATCGTCAGCATCATCGGCATGGTGCAGTCCCGGCGCGCGCACGCAAAGAATGGCTTTGCGCTGGCTGGCATCATCATCGGCGCCGTGGGAACGCTGCTCTTGATTCTGTTCACCATCGCCACGATCGCCGGTATCGGCTATCTGATGGAAGTTTGTGGCGACCTGGGACCGGGCACCCACCGCGTGGATGGCGTCACCTACACCTGCAGCTGATCCGTCGATGGAAACCGGGGGACGGCCACCAGCGGCCCGGCTGGTCCCGGTTGCCGGTGGTGACGCCACGGTAAATCGGCGGCACCTGGGGCGAGCGGCAGTGCCAAGTCTCTTCCCGGCTTGACCCCCTTGCTGGAGGCTTTGAAGCGGCGTGTGCTGGAGGCTTTGAAGCGGGGTGAACCGTGCCGGGCCTCCAGCAACCCACCACGGATCTTCCCCTGCGCATGGTCGAAAACCGTGTCCGTGCCCAGGCGTTGTCAGTAAACTGGGGCGCATGACCGAGCAGGACCCGGCTCCTCCGAGGGCCGCTGCGGCTCACGAAGGCGTCGCCGGTCAACCCGCGGACGCGGCGGCCACTGCTGCCTCGGTCGAGGATGGCACCTCGCGCCTGGCCGACCCGGACGCTGTCGACACGTCCTTGCGCAGTCCCGCGCAGCGGTCCCGAACCTTTACCGGGATCTTGGTGAACACGGCGCTGGCCAACATCACGACCAGCTACTTGTGGTTCGCCTTGACGTTTTGGGTGTACCTGGAAACGCGCAACGTCATCGCCACCGGGGTGATTGGCGGGGCGTACATGCTGTTGTTGGCCCTTTCCAGCATTAGCTTCGGCACCTTCGTGGACCGCTACCGCAAACTGGCAGTCATGCGGTTCGCCGCCGGATTCACCCTGGTGATGTTCGCGCTCTCCGGGGTCATGTTCCTGTTGACTCCTACGCCCGCGCTGCTGGACCTCGGCCAGCCGTGGTTCTGGCTTTTTGGGGTCATCATCCTGGCCGGGGCGGTGGTGGAGAATATGCGCAACATCGCCCTTTCCACCACGGTCACCATCCTCATCGAGCCTGACCGCCGGGCCAACGCCAACGGGCTGGTGGGCATGGTGCAGGGGCTGATGTTCATTGTAACGTCGGTGCTTTCCGGGCTGTCGGTCGGGCTGGTGGGCATGGGCGGGACGGTCATCGTCGCCCTGGTGCTGACAGCTCTGGCCTTCGCGCACCTGCTGACGCTGCGCATGCCCGAGGAGGTGCGCGCGGCCGCCACCGATGCGCACGGCGGGTTCGACCTGCGGGGTTCCCTCGCCGCCGTGCTGGCCATCACCGGATTGTTCGCGCTGATACTGTTCTCCACGTTCAACAACTTCATCGGCGGCGTCTACATGGCGCTGATGGATCCCTACGGGCTGGAGATGTTCCCGGTGGAGCTGTGGGGGGCCTACTTTGCGCTCGGCTCTACCGGGTTCCTCGTGGGCGGTGCGCTCATCGGTAAGTTCGGACTGGGGCGCAACCCGTTGCGGAGCATGCTGATCGCCGTGATCCTGATGGGGGTCCTCGGTGCGGTTTTCACACTGCGGGAGTGGGCATGGCTGTACATCGCCGGGATCTGGTTGTACTTGGTCCTGGTGCCCTTCGTTGAGGCAGCCGAACAAACGATCATTCAGCAGGTGGTGCCCCTGCATAGGCAGGGGCGGGTGTTCGGATTCGCCATGGCGTTTGAGTCCGCGGCAGCGCCGCTCACCGCGTTCCTCATCGCGCCGCTGGCGCAAGTCTGGATCATCCCTTACGCGCGCTCGGCTGAAGGCGCAGCCCAGCTGGCCCCGGTGCTGGGCGAGGGGACGTCCCGCGGCATCGCGCTGGTGTTCCTGGCGGCCGGGACCATCATGATCGTGGCGGCGGCACTGGCCTTCCTGACCCCCGTCTACCGCCGGGTCTCGGCGTCGTATTCCGACGCGTCGGCGCAGCTGCCGGGAACGTAACAGACGTCGCCGGCGGCTGCGCGGCATGCTGATTGACGCTCTTGAGGGGAATGCAGCCGGCCCGCACAGACGCGATAACCAGAAACCCGCCAGCCGGCGACTGCCGGTTGGCCGATTCCTGGTTCCCTTGCGCTGATCAGGCTTCAGCGGCGCCCGTCCCGGCATCTGCCGGTGCCGGGCACCGCTGCCCTGAGGCTAGCGACGGACGCTGCGACGACCGGACACGCTCTCGGCAACGCCGATCAGGAGCACTGCTGCCACAACGGCAACAATGAATCCGAGCACGTTCAGTTCGAAGATGTCGCCGGTGCCCAGCAGGTTCGCGATGACACCTCCGATCACCGACCCGACGATGCCCAGCACCAGTGTGGCCACGAGGCCCAGATTCTGCTTGCCCGGCTTGATGAGACGGGCGAGGGCGCCGATCACAAGCCCGGCGATGATGAAACCAATCATGTTGCCTCCTTAGTTTGTTCGCT
Organism: Arthrobacter sp. Dra40; assembly: GCF_059091905.1. NCBI lineage: Bacteria > Bacillati > Actinomycetota > Actinomycetes > Micrococcales > Micrococcaceae > Arthrobacter > Arthrobacter sp. Dra40. The sequence continues at coordinate 20,000 of NZ_JBNHHB010000049.1, read as the reverse complement.
CAGAACAATAAGCAGACTTAGTGCCGGATAGCAAAACGTTTAAATTCCAGCCGTCCCCTGGATCCCCTGCAAAACCGTCGAAAGGGAGGTCATTGGGCGTCCGGGTGCAGGGCCGGCTGCAGTTCGGACAGCAAGTGCTGCACCCGGTGCTTGATGTCGTCGCGCACCGCGCGGACGGCCTCCTCGTCCTGTCCGGCCGGGTCGGTGACGTCCCAGTCTTCGTAGCGTCGGCCGGGCACCACCGGGCATTCCCCGCCAGACCCCAGGGTCACCACCATCTGGGCTGCGTTGACGGACTCGTGGGTGACCTCCACGGGCCGGGCAGAGGAGAGGTCGATGCCCTCTTCGGCCATGGCACTCACGACGGCGGCGTCCAGCCGCCCGACGGGGCGGGTTCCGGCAGAGCGGGCCTCGATGGCATCGTCCGCAAGCTGGGAAAGGTAGGCGGCGGCCATCTGGGAGCGGGCGGCATCGCGCACCCCCACGAACAGGACGGTGGGGCGGGTACGGCCCGTTCCTGAAGCAGTCATAGCGGCCCTTCGCGTCGTTCGGCTCCCGGCCGCCGCTGCCGGCGCCGGCTGCTTCTTTTCACTGTGCCAGATCTTCCGGCAGCCCCATAGATGCACCGGCGATAATAGCCAGCATGAGGTACAAAGCCCGAAAGCCCGGCGTCCTGTTCGTCTGCTCCAGTAACAGCGGGAAGTCCCCCATGGCCGCGGCCTTGATGGAAGCCGAAGCGGCAGGAACGGTGGAGGTGTCCTCCTGCGGCACCCAGCCGGGGAAGGCGGTGAATCCGGAGTCCGCGGCCTCGCTCGCAGAACTGGGAATCGATATTTCCCGCCAGGTCCCGACGGCGGTGACCGTCGAAGCGCAACGGAGCGCCGACGTCGTCGTCATTCTGGGCAGCAACGCGCAACTGGAGGAAGTGCCCGGCACACGGTACGAGCGGTGGGAGGTCGACGAACCAAGCACGCGCGGAATCCACGGCGAGGAGCGCATGCGCTTGATCCGGGACGAGATAGCCGGGAAAGTGCGCGCGCTGCACCGGGAACTGGCCGGCCAATGACCGGCCCAATCCCGCGCCCAGTGGTGGTTTAGCCCCCGGAGGAGTCGCTGGCTGCCGCGTTCTGCTCGGCGGCGGCCTGCATTGCCTCCGGCGACATGTGCACAATTTCCCAAACATGCCCGTCCGGATCGGTGACGGCGGCCCCGTACATCCCGGGCATTTCGAATTCGGCCGGCCGGTAGACTGCGCCGCCGCCGGCCTCCGCGTTCGCAACAAACTGGTCGACTTCCTCCGGGGAGCCGGCGCTCAGGGCCACCAGCACTTCCTTGGCGGCGGAGCCCAAATGCGGCGTGCCGCCGTCGCGGAGGAAGTGGCCAAAATGCTCCGGCTTCAGCAGCATCACCACGATCGTGTCCGAAACAACCATTGACGAGGCATCCGGGGAGGAGAAGTCAGGGTTCAATGTGTAGCCCAGCCCGGTATAGAAATCGGTGGACTTGTCCAAGTCACTGACGGGAAGGTTGATGAAAACCATGCGCTCCATGGGATGAATCCTTTTCAGAAGACGGCCGCCGGCCGGACGGCGCGGGCATGAATTCGCAAATGATGTCCACTGTGGCACTCCGCCAGGTTCCGGCCAAGAGCTATCGGCAGAGGTAGTTGTCCCCGCAGGGCTCGGTGCCACGGGGTGGGTATCCCTTGTCCGCCGGGACAGGCCGACCTACGGTGGGAGTACCGGCGAGGCAGAGGAGGCGTGTGATGGCGGAATTGCGGATTGAACAGTGGTGGCTGGAGCTGCCGACCGGGCACAAGCAGTGGTTCCGGGAGAACCTGCGGGCCGAGACCGTGGATTCCGACGTGGCCGCAGCGGTCTACGAGTCCGGCGGACCGGACCTGAAGGAGACCACGCTGCCCGAAGAAGACTGGGATTTCATCGAGACCCAGTCGGAGTTCGTGGACTGACGGCGACGGCGACGGTCCGCCGCTCCCGGAAGATCGGCCTCCGGGCAGGTAAGTTGGTGTGAAACGGCCCACGTGGCCGCCAGACGACGTGCTCGAAGGGGTGGCCCGATGGCCGGAATCATCATCGTAGGAGTAGACGGCAGCGACACCGCCATGAAAGCGGCGCGCACCGCGGCGAAGCTCGCCGCGTCAATGGGCGCCGAACTCCGGGTGGTTACAGCCCACGAATCCGATACGACCGAAGTAGTGGAGATCGGAAACGACAAGTGGTACATCCACGAGTCCGAGCGGGCCGAGAAGATCGCCAGGGACGTTGCGGCGGAACTGGGCGCGGAGGGCCTGCGGACCAGCTTCACCTCGGTTCTCGGCAAGCCCCAGGACGCGCTGGTGGAAGAGGCTGAACGCGTCAACGCCCGCCTGATCGTGGTGGGCAACGTGGGCATGCAGGGGCTGGGCCGGGTGCTTGGCAGCGTGGCCAGTTCCGTCACCCACAAGGCGGCCTGCGACGTGTACATCGCCAAGACTGCTGGCTGACCCCGCAGTGGTGAACAAGCTGCAGGTGGCCGGCCGGGCCCAGGTTCCGCCGTTCCAGGTGATGAGCATCCTGGACCGGGTCGCCCAGATGCGTGCCTCCGGACGGGACGTCATCTCGCTGTGCGCGGGCGAGCCCTCGGGAGGTGCCCCGCGCGCGGTGTCACGGCGCGCCGCTGAGGTCCATGCCTCGGGCCGCGCGCTGACCTACACCAGCGCCCTGGGCATCCACGACCTGCGGGCGGCGATCGCCGGCCACTACCGGCGCTGGTACGGGCTGGAGGTGTCTGCGGAGGAAGTGGCCGTGACGACCGGTTCGTCGGGCGCGTTCATGCTGGCGTTTCTGAGCGCCTTCAACGCGGGCGACCGGGTGGCTCTGGCGCGACCGGGCTATCCGGCCTACCGGAACATTCTGCGCGCGCTCGGCTGCGAGGTCGTGGAGATCGACTGCGGGCCAGAGGTGCGCTACCAGCCCACTCCGGAGTTGCTGGCCGCCGCAACCCGGGCTCACGGTCCCTTGGCAGGTTTGGTGCTGGCCTCGCCGGCGAATCCTACCGGCACCATGGTGTCGCGGGGTGAGCTGGCGGCTCTCACCGCGTGGTGCGCGGACCAGGGCGTCCGCCTGGTGAGCGACGAGATTTACCACGGGATTACTTATCCGGCAGATCCTGCGGAACCGGCTGCACGTGGAACCTGCGCCTGGGAGCTGGACCGTACCAGCGTCGTCATTTCGTCGTTCTCCAAATACTGGGGGATGACCGGGTGGCGGCTGGGCTGGGCGCTGATGCCCGGCGATCTGGCGCCGGCGTTCGAAGCGCTCGCCGGAAACGTGGCGCTGTGTCCACCGGCGCCGGCCCAGCAGGCGGCACTGGCGGCCTTCAGCGCCGAATCCTACGCCGAGTCGGAGAAAGCTGTGGGCGCCTACGCCGAGGTGCGTTCGGTGTTGCTGCAGAACCTGGACCGGCTGGAGTGGGGAACCGCTGCACCGGCCGACGGGGCCTTCTACCTGTATGCCGACCTCGGACGCCAGCTGGAGGGTTTCGCGGACTCTGCCGAATACTGCCGGGCGCTCTTGGAAGAAGAGGGCGTCGCCGTGGTTCCGGGGGCTGATTTCGACGCCGTCCACGGCACCCGATCCATCCGGCTGTCCTTCGCCGCCGGTGCGGATGCCGTGGCAGCGGCCGTCGAGCGGATTATCAGGTTCCAGGAGAACAACTGCCGGAGCCGCTGAATTTCGCGCCGCGCGAGCCCGAGCCCGGGGGTTAGGCCTGCCGTTCCCAGTCCTCCAGTGGTCCTTCCACCACGGTGAACAGCGGGTGCGGCTCGGGAATGGACGCGGCTGCAGACGGAGTGCTTTGCCGTCCCGACGCTTCCGCCAGGACCACAGCGTGGGTTGGATCCCGGACGGCCAGCTTGGCCATCAGATGCTGCAGTTCGTACTGCAGTTGGCCGGTGGTGACCGGGATCAGGCCGGTCAGGGCGCAGGCGGCGGAACCTTCTGGCGCCACCGACGGCACCCGGATCAAAGCCGCGTTGAACGTGTATCCCCGGCCGGCCGCCTCCGCGTGCAGTCCGTTCAAATAGGCGCCGATAGCTGCCATAGGGTCCGCCGTGGCGCGGAAGCGTTGAAGCTGAGGGTGATTGCGGTAGCCCTTGGTTTCGCCTGCCAGGACCTTCTGCGCCAGCAGGGCTTCCCTCCAGCAGGCCACCAGGCCCCTCTTGTCGAGCAGCCGGGGGTGCAGGCTCCACATACGCATTGGTCAAGAATAGGCACACCGCCGCCGGAGGATGCGAAGGGGAGTGCGCCCGTTAGGCTCGTCGGAGCCCGCACTATCGGCACGCTCTGTCCTCCTGCGCAGGCCGGTCCGGCGCCCTGCCGCGGCCCGCAGCGCCGCCCAGCAAGGGCCCCGGGGCTGGAAGGGAGAACTATATCCTGCCTGTGAGACAATGGGTGGCAATGTCTTCGCAGATTTCTTCCCCCCAAAAAACTTCCGACCGGCCCCAGGTGCGTCCCGCCGCCGAGGGCTGGAACCAGGCCGTCACCAGCGAGGGGCGGCCGCTGCTGCAGTTCAAGTCCCCGCGGGTTAGCCAGCCGCCGGTGCACTTGGCAGACATGACGCTGGCCGAGCGGCAGGACAAGATGAAGGAGCTGGGGCTGCCGGCGTTCCGCGCCAAGCAGCTGTCCACGCACTACTTCCAGCACTACACCACCGATCCCGAGCGGATGAGCGACCTGCCCAAGGAGCGGCGCGCTGAGCTGGCGGAGACGTTCTTTCCCACCCTCCTCACGGAGGTCAAGCGGCTCGCCACGGACAACGGCGACACCATCAAGTTCCTCTGGCGGCTCTTCGACGGCTCCCTGGTTGAGTCGGTGCTGATGCGCTACCCCGGCCGCATCACGCTGTGCGTTTCCAGCCAGTGCGGCTGTGGCATGAACTGCCCGTTCTGCGCCACCGGCCAGGCCGGCCTGACCCGCAACATGTCCACCGCGGAGATCCTGGACCAGATTGTGCAGGCGAACCGGGTCATCGCCGAGGGCGGGCTGGGCGGCAAGCGCAAGGACGCGGGGCACGACGCCGAGCGCGTGACCAACATCGTGTTCATGGGCATGGGCGAGCCGCTGGCCAACTACAAGCGCGTGATGAACGCCGTGCACCGCATGGTGGACGAAGCGCCCGAAGGCTTGGGCATGAGCGCCCGCGGCATCACCGTCTCCACCGTGGGGCTGGTCCCGGCGATCAACAAGCTGGCGGACGAGAACCTCCCCTTCACGTTCGCGCTTAGCCTGCACGCCCCGGACGACGAGCTGCGCGACGAACTCATCCCGGTGAATTCCCGGTGGAAGGTGGATGAGGCACTCGACGCCGCCTACGGCTACTACCAGCGCACCGGCCGCCGCGTCTCCATCGAGTACGCCCTGATCAAGGACATGAACGACCACGCCTGGCGTGCGGACCTGCTGGCCAAGAAGCTCAACAAGCGCGGCCGCGGCTGGGTGCACGTTAACCCCATCCCGCTGAACCCGACGCCGGGTTCCATCTGGACCTCGTCTGATCCCGCCGTCACCCGGGAGTTCGTGGCCCGGCTCAACGACGCCGGCATTCCCACCACGCTGCGCGACACCCGCGGCAAGGAAATCGACGGCGCCTGCGGCCAGCTCGCGGCAGCGGAGTAGCCTCCCTCAAACAACGACGGCGGCGGTCCGTTCGGCGGATGCGCCCGCCTACTGCATTCCCTCGGATTGTGCCTCGCGGAGCGCAGCCAGGCTGGTTGGGTCGCCCGCCGTCTCCGGTTCGGGGGCACGGCCCCAAAGCCAGCGGTAGATCGCCTCCGCGGACCCGCTGACAGTTGCCCCCACCGTGCCGCCGGACGTGAGCACGACGCCCGGCTTGTCGTAGGACGTCCCGGATTCGCCCACGCCTCGCCAGCGGCCGGGCTGAAGACGCCAGCTGGAGCGAGTGTCAGATGCTGCCAGTTCCACCACGTCGGCCACCGGCGTGAACTCGAAGCCCGGGAGTGTGCCCCACCAAGCCCACATCACCTCCACCGCATGGACGATCCCGTCCGCCGCCAGATACGGGTCGACCCGCGCGGACTCGCCGCCAATGGTGAGCTCCGCGTCAATGCGGTGCATCGTGGCTTCGTGGGCCTGCATGCGCCGGATGGAACCCACTGTTTTAGCCGGCTTCAGCCAAAACCACGCCGGATCAGTGTCGCGGCGTTGGCGGAGTTCGGCGAGAAGATCGGCTGTGTGCTGTCCGAACAGGCCCAGCACGGCGCTGCGGTTGCCGGGATGCTGCGGTTCCTGTGCCTCAACCTGTTCGGAGTCGGCATCCGTCCGGGCCTCGTCGCGGAGTATGGCTGCCCAGAACGCGTGCACCGTGGTCAGGTGCCACAAAAGATCATCCGAACGCCACCCGGGGCACGTCGGCACCGCCGCCATGGGGTCGCTGTTTCGCAGGGTGTCGATGAAGCGGTCCGACTCGTCGGCAATGACGTGCATGAAATCGGTCATGGCCGTCATTGTTCCATCGGAGACGGGGAGCGAACAGCCTCGCGTTCCGGGGTTGCCGCCCCGCTCGGGCAACCGGGATCAACCGGCTGTGGTCCTGACCCTCAACCTCAGTTGGTGCTGTCGCGTGCGGAGTCCAGGTGTTGCCGGGGCACTCTGTCGCGGGTGTAAGTGATCTCGGTGTAACCGTGCGGGGCCGGCGTGCCGTCCTCGCCCAGGTTGACGAAAACGATCTTGTCGATGGTCAGAATGGACTGACGCGTGAACATGTTCCGCACTTCGGCGCGCATGGTCAGGGACGTGCGGCCGAAGTGCGTGGCTTTCAGGCCCATCTCGATCAGATCGCCCTGCTGGGCGGAGCTGACAAAGTTGATCTCCGACATGTACTTGGTCACTGCCTTGCCGTTGCCCAGTTGGACGATGGCGTAGATGGCCGCCTGTTCGTCGATCCAGCGCAGCAGGCTGCCGCCAAACAACGTGCCGTTGGCATTGAGGTCTTCGGGACGCACCCACTTGCGGGTATGGAAGGAGATGTCGTCGGTGGCCATGCAACGACTGTAGCTGAATCGTGTCGACGGCTCGCCTGGATGAGAGGAACAGCCCACCGGGACGCCGGTGCGCCATCCTAGGATTCGTCGAGTCTCTCCACGTCGTCTGCCTTCACGGGCACATGCGGAATCGATTCGGTCGTCGGGGGCACCACGGGGGTGAGGACCGACGCGTAGGCATGTTCGCTGGAGTATTTGAGGAACGCCAGGTGTGCCTCGTACCGGTCGAGGACATCGTTGATGACCTGTTGCTGGGTCAAACCCATCAGGTCATAGCCCTCGCTGCCGGTCAAGGTGAACACCTCGAGCCGATAGTACGTGTCGATCTCGCGCGGCATGCTGCGGCCGCCGAAGGTCGGCACAGGGGCCTCCACCGCGGCCACCTGGTAATGGAAATTACGGTGGTCCTCCATGTTCACTACGAGAGTGTGCTCGTCGATGCCGGTCTTCGCATTCGGCGTGGTAACCATCTCCGCCTCATAGCCGAGTTCAGTGAATTCCTTGGCGACGTCCTGCAGCGCCGGCTGCACGACCCGCTCGGCAAACTGCGCCACGGCCTTGTTCGACGGGTACGACCGCAGGCGCGCCAAGCGCTGCCGCCAGGTTTTCTCCGGCACCTGCCCGCCGTGGGCGGCAGCAGTACGCCGTCGCAGCACCTGGCCCTCGCGCTCGGCCCGTTCCATCCTGAGCACCTTCGAGAAGGAAGCCATCACCAGATACGCAATGATCGTCACCGGCAGGGCGAAGATCAGGGTGGCGTGCTCCATGGTCGTGACGCCTCCGGCCACCAGCATGGCCACCGTGAGGATCGCCGTGAGCAATGCCCAGAAGATGCGCAGCCATTTGGCTCCGTCCATTGCCGGGTCGGGAATCATGGAGGAGAAGTTCGACATCACCATCGCACCCGAATTGGCACTCGTGAGGTAGAACAGCAGCCCCGAGAGGGTGGCCAAGCCGATGAGGAACGGGGCCCCCGGGAACATCTCCAGCAACGCATACCACCCGTGCTCCGGGCTGTTGATGGCTTCCTGCGCAAACCCGGTATTTCCGGCCAGCACCTCGCTCATGGCGCTGTTGCCGAAAATCGAGACGATGAAGAAGTCGCACAGAACCGGAGCGGTGATGGCCGCGATCACGAATTCCCGCAGGGTCCGGCCGCGCGAAATCCGTGCCAGGAACAGGCCGACGAACGGTCCCCAGGCCAGCCAAAAGGCCCAAAAGAACAGCGTCCAGCCTGCCATCCAGGTTGAACCGCCTTCCTGGTAGGCCAGCGTCTGCAGCGTGCGTTCGGGCAGCGTGAAGATAAAGCGGCCGATGTTCTCGACCATCGCGTTCAGCAGGAACGAGGTCTTTCCCGTGACCAGAATGTAGAGCATCATCGCCCCGGCGGCCCACAGGTTTAGTTCGGAAATCCACCGGATCCCTTTGTCCACGCCGGAAGTACAGGCCGCGACGGTCATGACGACGGCCACGAGCACGAGGGCAATCTGCAGGGCCAGCCCCTCCGGCAGGCCGAACAGCCAGCTGAAGCCGACGTTGAGCAGGACGACGCCGATGCCCATCGACGTAGCTACGCCGAAGACGGTGCCGACCAAGGCGAAAATGTCGATGGCATCACCGGTGATACCCCGCACCCGCTTCCCCAGGAGTGGGTAGAGCGCGGCCCGGATGGACAGCGGCATGCCCCACCGGTAGGCGAAATAGCCCATCGCCATGCCGAGCAGGGCATACATCGACCAGCCGGCCACGCCGTAGTGGAACATGGTCCACACCACTGCGTCCTGCGCGGCTTCCGCAGATTCCGGGGCCGCGGTGGGGGGAGTCATGTATTGCGTGATCGGGCCGGTAACTGAGTAGAAGAGCATATCGATGCCCACACCGGCGGCGAAGAGCATCGCAACCCAAGTGAACAGGTTGTACTGCGGCCGTGAGTGGTCGGGTCCGAGCCGAACGCTGCCCTCCTTGGAGAGGGCCACCCAGAGGACGAAGAGAATGACCAGGGTAACGGTCAGGACGTAGAACCAGCCCAGGTTGGTGGCGATCCAGCCGACGACAGTGTGCATCGTGCCGGCCGCGCTGCCCGGGGCGACGATGGCCCAGACGGAGAAGGCCAGGACGATCACCGACGACATGATGAAGACCCGCCAGTTGACCCGGGGGCCGCGGTTCTCGGTGAGTTCGGCGGGCCCCTTGCTCAGTTCCGTGCTGGATATGGGCGGGCGCTTGGCTTCGTCTTCGACTGGTTTGCGCCGCTCCGCCCCGCCGAAGCGACTGCGTTCGACGAGCGGTTTCAGTGCCTCATTCTGTGACATACCTTCGTCTTCGGCGTTAGCCATCGGATTCTCCTTCTCTCGCGGGCAGAGTGCCGGCCGTTCGGCAGCGGCACGTCGCCCAAAAAACCGTGGCGGAGAACAGCGTAGACCTCCCAGGCCCGTCCGTGCCCACCTGTGGGGGAGCCAATTTGCCGGTCCCCGACTCCGTTTCCCGCGCCGCCCAAGGCGGGCGCAGCCGCGCCCCGCCTGGCGGGCGCGTCCCACCACAGAACGCGCGCCGTGCGCGGCCATCCTGCAGGGGTTCATGCCAAAAAAGTGGGACCCCCGCCTGAAACAGGCAAGGGTCCCACTAGTGGTTGCGGGGGTAGGATTTGAACCTACGACCTCCGGGTTGTGAGCCCGGCGAGCTGCCGAACTGCTCCACCCTGCGGCGTCTCCGACTGTAGACCCCCCAGTTTCCAAACGACAAATTTGGTGAGGGGCGTCACCGCAGGCTCCAGGAAAACCTGTGATTCAAGCACGACGGCGTGCGGACGCCTGTCGTGCGGGCGATTTGCGGCCGCAGTCGGCGGCAGTTGTAGTTGCCCGGGGTGTGCGCTGTTCCATTAGAACACGCCGGTAACGAGCGAATTTCCCCCTGGGTCAAGGCCTATTTATCGCCACGCCAGAGCGTGTAGTGGCCCGGAGTTACACCCCAGAATCCCGCAGCTAGAACGGAGTCTAGACCGGAGGTAAAGCTACCTGTCATGGGGTTGGTTCGGGCTTTCCCGCTCTTCAAAGTAACGCCAAGAGCAAAGCACTCGGAGTGCTGATCAGCTTCCTTTTCAGTCGCGGCACGCAAGCAGCGAAGCGGGGCCGCACCTCCCACGGGAGGCGCGGCCCCGCCAGAGCACCCGGTATTGGCTACGCGTCAGGACCAAGGGTGTTTTTTCGCATGCCCATCACGGCAGTGAAGGTCCGCCGTGCGGAGTGACCTCGACCGCCGTTTCGTCCGTCAAGTTCACCAACGAATGCTCAGGCGTTTTCCTGCCGGCGGGCTGCTTCGCGTCCCGCCACGTAGCCGAACACCAGTCCGAGCGAGATCGTCCCGCCGGCGCCTCCATAGAACCCCTTTGTGGGGGCACCGCCCGCGTTGCCGGCGGCGTACAGGCCCTTGATGACCTTGCCCTCGGTGTTCAGGGCGCGCCCGAGTGCATCGGTCTTCGGGCCGCCGACGGTGCCGAGTGCGCTGGCCTCGACCTTGAGCGCGTAGAAGGGCGCAGTGTCGACCGGCCCCAGCACACTTGACCGCGGGCTCTTCAGCACCGGCCGGATGATCTTCGCCAGGGGCTTGACCACCACGGAACGGAGGCGTTCGGGGTCGTTCCTCTTTGCCACCCGGCCGGCGAGCTTGCTCGCAATCGGACCGACGGCCTTGGCGATGAGCACCCTGGCCTTCGCGGTGGCGGCGGGGAAGCGCGCGTCCGGCGAGTTCTTGCCCAGCCGCGGATAGTAGGCGCCGAAGTAGCGGTCGAACATCGTGTCTCCGCGGTTGAACTGCGGGTCGCGTCCCCGTGCGGCCTCGGGGTTGAACCGGTCAACGGTGCGGAGCAGCCCCACCTCGTCGACTCCGATCTTGGCCGCCAGCTCTGCCAATGTTTCAGCGCTGTGGAGGTACTCGGGCACTTCTCCGCCCGGCGTGATGCCGAAGATCCCGAACTTCTCCCAGTAGTTCTGGTCGAAGATCAGCCACGCGGTGGCGTTGGGCATGGTGCCCGTCTCCGGGTCGGTCTCGCGCATGATCTGTCCGAACTGGTCGTAGGCGAGCGCCTCGTTCGCGAAGCGCTCGCCCTTGCTGTTGACCATGATGCTGTGCGGCAGGGCCCGCTCACCGAGGAACACGCGGCTGAGAGGCTGGCCTTCCAGCTCCTCGCCGGGCAGCTGCACGCCCGGCATCCACCAGGCGTCTTCCATCCCGGTCAGGTCGGCGCCGACCTCGTTGGCCAACTGGACTGCGATGCCGTCGTGGCCCTTGGGCGAGACCTGCACGCCGAAGGGCGCGTCGAGGTACTGCGTGGTGACCTCGTCCGAGCTCTCGAACCCGCCGCTGGCCAGCAGAACTCCCTTGGTGGCGCGCACCGTGTGCTCTTGACCATCGGCTCGTACGACGATCCCCTGCACGCCCGACTCGTCCGTCACGAGCCGGACTGCGGTCGCCTCCACACGTACGTCCACGCCGTTGCGCAGGCTGCCCTCGAGCAGAGCGCCGACCAGTGCCGGTCCCGCGAGCCAGACGTCGTCGATGCCGATGCCGCCCAGCAACCAGAACGGGAGCGGGTTCTTGGCCATGCCCGTGGTGAGGGCCGGCCGCACGTACTTTGCGGCCTCCCCCAGTCCCTCGGGGGAGTAGGGGCCGGGGAAGAGCGCCCGGCCGACGGACGCGCCGTCGATGTCGGAGCGGTAGTCCGGCCAAATGGTCGGGATCCACCCGAAGGAGGTGTGCTCTTCGATGAAGCGGGCGACGTGGGGTCCGGCTTCCAGGAAACTCTCCACCAGGTCGTGGTCGAGAACCTTGTCCCGACCCTGGCCGTAGATGTAGCGCCGGGCCTGGTCCAGGTTGTCCTTGACCTTGAGGTCCTTGGTCGAGAAGCCGTGGTTGGGGATCCAGGCGGCACCCGCGGAGATGCCGGTGGCGCCTCCGACGAGTTCCCGCGACTCGACAACGAGAACCCTTGCGCCCTCCCTGGCAGCAGTGAGCGCCGCCATCAGGCCAGCACCGCCGGAACCGACGATGGCTACATCTACCTCGTCGGGGATGCCCTTCTGAGATACGGTTCCGATGGAGCCGCTGTGCTGAGTCAAACTGTCAACCACGATTTCCTCCTTACAGATAGTCCCCGTCACCTAGCCTCACCGGTTCAATGAGGCGCTGCAAAAGTCCAAGCGCTGACGCTTGATGCAGCAGCCCTCGGGAGTGCTAACCGATGCAGGCGCCAGGACGAGTACATGCAGTGCATGCATATGCATCTACACTATCGCGAATAGTTGACGTGTCAACTTTTCGCTCTTCCATCTTCATCAGATCAAGGACTATGCCAAGTGTCGAATTCCGGGAGAGCGTTCAGTTCGGTTCCGGATACGGCAGACACGGGCGCCGAGGTCGCCGGTCTGTCGGCAGCACCGAGCACTGTCATCGACCCGGCGGTTCGGGTCTTATCGTGTGGCGCCTTCGGTCACCGGAGCACTCCGAGGGTGCCCCGCGGCCGGGGTGTGCGCATTGGGTACCTGCCGAGGTAGTGCGGCCTGCGTCAGGACCTCGGCGGAGGGGAGCCGTCCCATGTGCTGGACGAGGAACCGCGTGGCCGCCACGATGATCGCCGACGCGGTTCCGGCGATCAGGTCCGTCATGGTGTCGAAGTTGGTGATCTGGGCGGCGGTGCCGAGCACGGCATCGGAGGCGAACTCCGCAATCTCCCACAGCAAGGCGACGAAACCGCTGAACGCGACGATCATCACCGCCGCGAGCCAGGGCGGCATCGAGAATCCGTAGCGGCGGCCGGTGACGCCCAGCGCAAAAACGATCCCGAGCGCGACGACGAATCCGGAGTAGAAGTGCACGACCGTGTCCCACAGTGTCCATACGGCGTAGAAACCCAGTTGGCTTCCCAGGTACGGGCCACCGACCAGCAACACGGCGTACAGCCCCTGTAGGCGTGCGGGGATCTCAACGCGCGCCCACCGCTCCACGAGCAGAACCGGGAACGAGGCCAGTAGCAGTGCGACGGGGATGACGGCTGCCGTGGACTCGCCGCAAATGAGCGCGCTGAGTGCGGAGAGTGCGAAGAGGGCTTCGGCCGCGATCAGTGGGGTGTGGCGCCTGAGCGCGTCGCTGGACGTCACGGTTTCTTGTATTCCGTTACTTTCACTCATTCAGTCAACCTTCACGAAATTTCGGGGAGCGATTTGGTGCAGTGCGGAAAGCACGCAGTGCCCTCCGGCGAGGACAGCAGTTCGAGGGCACGAGACACAGGCGGCATTACGGCCGGGGCGCGGCACGATCACGGGGCAACGGCCGGCCCCAAGAGCACCTGGCCGCCGGCACGTCGGGTCGCGGACCCCGAGGCCGTTTTCGTAGAAAGAAATCTCCCATTGCAAGGCAATGGATGTGGGAGAGGACTGCCCCGTCGGGAGTCGAAGACGTCGCGGAAGTCTTGGGCCAGGGGTTGTTTAGGGGTCGGGGGGTCTTTCCGGGTTGTTGGCTGGAGGAATGTCGTTGGGGGCTGCCGCGGTGCTTTGGAAGAGCCGGGGCGTGGCGGCGGAGAGTTCGTTGGCGAAGCGGACCAGCATGGTTCCGAGGATTTCCCTGTCTTCCGGTGACCAGCTGGAGAGTATTTCATCGAACGCTGCCGCGCCGGCGGCGCCGATCCGCTGTTGCAGTTGAATTCCGGCGGCGGATGTCTGTAGGAGGGTTGCCCGCCGGTCGGCGGAATCCGGCCGGCGGTCGATCAGTTCCCTGGCTTCGAGGCGGCGGATTTGCGGGGTCATGGTGGATTTGTTCACTCCCCACTGTGCGGCCAGGTCGGATAGCCGCATCGGGCCGTTCCTGGTCAGGTATTCCAGCAGTGCCGTGTCGGTGGGCGAGAGGTCCTCGGCTTCGGGGCCGAAGACGTATCGGCGGATCTTTTTCCTGCTGGCCCATTGGAGCAGCAGGGCGAAGCCGTGGCGGACCTGCACCCCCGGTGTGGGCTGCTCACCGCCGGTCTCAACGTCTTTGGAAGAATCTGGCATGCAACCAGCGTAGCAAAAACAGTTCGGTTCGCCTAACCGAACTGTTTTTTGTGAGGCGCGGGCTGTTGGGGATATGCGCTGCTTTCCACCCTCGTCCGTCGTCGCTCGACGTGGTTACAGCCGCCGGTGTCTCCTGCCTCCATGGACCGGCAAGTGCCCTTCTGGGCAGACCGGGAACGTGCTCTGAACGTAGAACCTACGCCGATCAAACATTCAATTGGTACTTCACACAGCATCTGGTCAGCGTTCGCGGTCCTGGGCAGGAAACTCCAAGCACTCGAGCACCAGTATCTGTCCGGGGCGCCGCGCAGCCCGACTGGACAGGCGCCGCGCCGGATCTGCACCATCGGAAATATGGATGATTATCTCTACCTGATCCAGCCGGCGACAGTAGTGCTGATCGCCGTTGCCGCAGCACTGGTGATCACCGCGCTCCTGCGGGTTGCAGTGAACCAGCTGTTCCGGCGTGTGCCGAACATCCGGGATGTCTCGGCCCGCGGGCGCAGCCCCTTCCGGGTGGCGCTGGCTGTCATCGGAATCCGGGTGGGCCTGCGTATTACCTCCGCCGATGAGCCGTGGTTCACCGCCGTTGACTTCGTCCTGATCATGGTGCTCATAGCTGCGCTGGCCTGGTTCGCCGTCGTCGTACTCCTGGTCATTGAGGCGGCCATCCTGGCCAAGTACCGCACGGACACCAAGGACAACCGCCGGCTGCGCCGGCTCAAGACTCAGGTGATCCTGGGGCGCCGTGTGGCAGTGGCGCTGATCGTGACGATCGCGGTCGCGTGCGTGCTGTTGACCATTCCCCAGGTCCGAGCCCTTGGTGCCGGTATCCTGGCCTCCGCCGGCGTCCTGTCCGTGGTCGCCGGCCTCGCGGTGCAGAGCTCCCTGACCAACGTCTTTGCCGGCATGCAGCTGGCCTTCACGGATGCCATCCGGGTGGATGACGTCGTGGTGGTCGAGAACCAATGGGGCACGGTGGAGGAGATCACGATGACCTATGTGGTGGTCCACATTTGGGATGACCGGCGGCTGATCCTGCCCTCCACCTACTTCACCAGCACGCCCTTCGAGAACTGGACCCGCCGGACCGCAGCCCTGCTGGGAACGGTGGAGCTGGACGTAGACTGGCGGGTTCCCCTGGACGAGCTGCGCGAGCACCTCAAGGCCGTGGTGGAGGCGGCCGAGATCTGGGACGGACGCACCGCCATCCTGCAGGTCACCGACGCCGTCAACTCGCTGGTCCGCGTGCGCATCCTGGTCAGTGCCGTGGACAGCGGCACACTGTTCGACCTTCGCTGCCTCGTGCGGGAATCTATGGTTACCTTCCTGCAGCGCGAATACCCGCAGGCGCTGCCCCGGCAGCGGTGGGAAGCCGTCGGCCCGGTGAGTAGCGGCGAGACCTCCGTCGCTGGCCGCCGGCGTCCCGCGGCCGCGGCGATGACCGGCGCGGGCGACTCTCAGCTGTTCACCGGCTCCATCGACGCCATCGAGCGCAACCAGGCGTTCGCCGGCCCCGGCGACGAGGCCTACGAGGAACGCGAGCGAAAGGCGAACCAGGGCGGGTAGGCGCGCAGCTTCGTGGCAGCTCCGGGGGTCGGGTTTGTCCGGCACAGGGGCTCCGCTCGGCCGGACTCCTCGCGTCCGCGGCGCCCCTCAGCCCTGAACGTGCGCGCCCGCCAGTTCCGGCGCTCCCTCCAGGATGGCCAGACCTGCTCGGGTGGAGATGTTCAGCGGCGGGGCCACGTCCATGGGGTTGTAGCCGCCGAACGGTCTATATGGCTGATCATATAAGTCTGCGCGCAGGAGCAGTACAGATGTCGCGCGGACCCTTCGGGTTAGCGGCCGGCAGCCGTTGATGAATTCATCGGCGCCTCGCCGTCGGCCGAGTTATGGCTTGGCAGAGTCAAAGTTCCCGACGTGCCCCGCATCGAGCCCGAGTCCGGCAAGCTGCTCGACGTGCGCAGCCTCCTGCCCTTCAGCGGCCCTGGTGACGAGCAAACTCGCCGCGGCACCCGGCGGCCGTAGAACATTGTCAATGTCTTCGTGCACAGGGCACGCCGCCGGCCATCCTCGGGATGAGGCGGACGGTTCGCGGCTTTGACTACCATTCCCCATAGATCCGGATCAGCGCACGTTTTGCCGCGGTGTACGACTCGGCCGAACCTGTGAGGAGCGAACGCGCATTGGCCGCCTCAAGAAATGCCGTCGTCTCGAACACCAGTTGATTCACGTCTACCTCAAGAAGTTCCCCGATGTCGGCTGCAGTCTGAATTTCCGAGGCCAGCAAGGAGCGCCATTCAAGAACCGCCTCCGCCACCGCTTCCCTTACCGGACCAGATTTGGAGTCGAACTCCGTGCTGGCGGCCGCAAAAAAACATCCGCCGACAAAGACCCTGTCGCGGCTGTAGGAAAGCCAAGCGTCAAGAAGGGCGCGAAGTCTTTCCAGCCCGGGTGCGGCCTTGAGGGCGGGAGCTACGACCGCCGCGATGAAAACTTGTCTCGCTGCCTCAACCGTCGCGATTTGCAGCTGCTCTTTCGAACCGAAGAGGGCAGCTACTCCACTCTTGCTAAGAGTTGAACGAGATGCCAGGCTGCCGATCGAAAGGCCTGAAAGCCCTTCAACCGAGGCCATGTTCACAGCTGCCTCTAAAACGGTTTGTCTCGATTTCAGGCCTCTGGCCGCTCTGCCATCCATATTTACCTCTCTTCGTAAGCTCGAAACAATCATAGTGTACGATCGTTCGTATAGTTACCGGCTGCGTATCGGCCCCTTCAGGATTCCCGCATTGGCAGACCTGGGCGAGGCTGCCAAAGGTCGGCCCGTTGATACTCAAGATTCTAAGGACGACCCATGCAGACAACCCTGACGCATATCGGCACCGCAACGATGCTTGTCGAACTCGGTGGCCTCAGGTTTCTCACCGATCCGGTGTTCGATCCCGCCCCTGCTGATTACGTGTTCGGGCCCGTGGTCCTGCGGAGCACCAACAAACCGGCCATTTCCGCTAGCGAACTTCCACCAATCGATGCCGTGCTGCTCAGTCACGACGAACACCCGGACAATCTCGATGAGGCCGGCAGGAGATTGCTGGAGGGGAAACCCGTCTTGACCACCCAGAGCGGTGCGGGACGGCTGGGTGGCCTAGCAGTTGGCGTGGCGCCTTGGGCCAGTCACACGGTCGCCGTGGGAGAGAAATCCGTGATCATCATAGCGACGCCTGCCCATCACGGCCCCGTTGGTGACGTCATTGGATTCATCCTCCGGGTTCCCGGGGAAGAAAAGGTTCTTTACATCTCCGGCGACACCACCTACGAAACCGACCTTGACCAAATCGGCGCCCTATTCTCGATCGGAGTAGCAGTGCTGCACCTCGGCGCGGCAAAGTTCGCCATACTTGGGGACCAGATGGTCAGTATGGACAGCTCGAGCGCAGCCAAGTTCACTTCCGCCCTCGCCGCAGACACCGTAGTGCCGATCCATTTCTCCTCTTGGGAACACTTCACTGAAACGGAAGATGAGATCGCGTCTTCATTTGCCGAAGCAGGCCTGACTGACCGCCTTGAATGGCTCACCCCCGGGGTGCCACGGGTCCTTGAGGTCTAATCCCGTGAGCCCCCGGCCTGACTAGGGCGGGAGTGGCAGATGTTCACGCAGCGCTAGCCAGCCCCCAGTGTTATACAGCCCAATTGAGGGTGCGCCGATAAGCCCACCTTGTCACGGCGGGTCTTGGTAGGGGTGTGGGGTTGCCAGCAGCGGCAGTTTCGGCAGTAATACTGCGCCGATCCTGCGGAGGCCGGACGGAAGGGTTCCGGTGGAGGAAAGCGGTCAAGAAAAACCTGCGCCAAACCCGGCGGACATCTCGCTCCGGTGCAATCGAATCCGCCATGGCCCAGATTGCCGTTCGGGTCCGCTGAGTGCTTGCACTGTCTCTCCCCGGCGGCGGCAAGCACCCTGACCGTAGACCAGAGTCTAGAACGGAGCCGAACAGCATCCAATCAAAAAGAAAGGCCCTCTGACCGGGATAAATCCTAGTCAGAGGGCCTTTATTCGTTGCGGGGGTAGGATTTGAACCTACGACCTCCGGGTTATGAGCCCGGCGAGCTACCGAACTGCTCCACCCCGCGGCGTATTAATGACTCTAGACCCCCCAGTGACCAAACGACGAATTTGGTGAGACGGGTCACTGATTCGCCCGTCATGCCATGCTTCCGACGCCGGCGGCGGCCCGGTAGCCTTCCAGCAGAAGGCACCTGGCCGCCGTCGTCAGCAGAAGCTGTGGGGGATTACGGCAGGTGGTCCACCAGCGTGGCGGCGATGCCGTTGTAGTTGGCCGGGGTCAGGGCCAGAAGGCGGGCCTCGGCGTCGGGGGAGAGCCCCAGACCGGAGACGAACTCCTTCATCCGCTCGGCGTCAACGCGGTGCCCGCGGGTGAGTTCCTTCAGCCGCTCGTAGGGATTTTCCATGCCGTCGACCCCGGCGATGGCTTCGGCGCGCATCACCATCTGGACCGCCTCGCCGAGCACCTCCCAGTTCTGGTCCAGATCGGCGGCCAGGACGTCCGCCGGCACGCTGAGCCGGTCCAGGCCCTTGGCAACGTTGGAGATGGCCAGCAGCGAGTGGCCGAAGGCAACACCGATGTTGCGCTGCGAGGACGAGTCGGTGAGGTCCCGCTGCCACCGGGAAGTGACCAGCGTCGCCGCCAGCGTATCCAGCAGGCCATTGGAGATTTCCAGATTGGCTTCGGCGTTTTCAAAGCGGATCGGGTTGACCTTGTGCGGCATCGTGGACGAGCCGGTGGCTCCCTCCACCGGAATCTGCGCGAAGTAGCCGATGGAGATGTAGCTCCAAATGTCCGTGCAGGCGTTGTGCAGGATGCGGTTGAACCGGGCCATGTCCGAGTAGAGCTCCGCCTGCCAATCGTGCGACTCGATCTGCGTGGTCAGCGGGTTCCAGGTCAGGCCCAGGCCCTCAACGAAGGACTTGGAGACGGCCTGCCAGTCAGCCGACGGTACGGAGGCGTAATGGGCCGCATACGTTCCGGTCGCTCCGTTGATCTTGCCCAGGTACTCGGTCCGGGCAATCCGCTCCAGCTGGCGCTGCAAGCGGTGGGCGATGACCGCCAGCTCCTTGCCGAGCGTGGTCGGGGTTGCCGGCTGCCCGTGGGTACGGGAGAGCATCGGCACATCGCGGTGCTCCCGGGCCATGTCCGAGAACTGCTCGACCAGGGCGCGGGCGGCCGGAAGCCATACCTGCTCCACGGCCCCCTTGACACCCACCGCATAGGACAGGTTGTTGATGTCCTCGGAGGTGCAGCCGAAGTGCACCATGGCGGTGAGGTCCTCGATGCCGATCTTGTCGAGGCGGCGGCCGATGAAGTACTCCACGGCCTTCACATCGTGGACGGTGACGGCTTCAATCTCGGCCAGTTCGCGCACGGCATTGCCGTCGAAGTCGGTGACGATCTTGCGCAGCGCTGCCTGCTGCTCCTCGGTCAGGGGTTCCGTGCCGGGCAGGACGGACCGGCTGGCCAGGTGGATCAGCCACTCCACCTCCACGTGCACGCGGTCGCGGTTCAGCGCGGCTTCGGAGAGGTAATCCACCAGCGGTGCCACCGCCTGGTGGTAGCGCCCGTCCAGGGGACCAAGGGCGATTGCGGGGGTGACTTCTGCCAGGGGGACACGGGGAGTTTCAGCCATGGCCCTTATTCTTCCATGTTCACTGCCGCCGCTTCCTGCGTGACTTCGCCTCCACACCGGTGCTGAGTCCTCCGACTTGCACATGCCCGTTTTCCTTGGGGTGCGCTCCGGGGGCGCGCACCTAGCGTCAGAGCTGGAAGCACAAAGGAGGTCAGGGATGTTTCGGCAACCAACGACGGCGGAGGCCCGGTCAAGCGGGC
>NZ_JBNHHB010000048.1:0-36306 GCF_059091905.1 Arthrobacter sp. Dra40 | reverse complement strand
ATTGAGGAGAAAACATAATGCCTACCCCCGCTAAGGGTCCGCGCCTCGGAGGCGGTCCTGCCCACGAGCGCCTGATGCTCGCCAACCTGTCCGCCGCTCTGTTCGAGCACAAGCGGATCACCACCACGGTCACCAAGGCCAAGCGTCTGCGTCCTTTCGCAGAGCGCCTGATCACCTTCGCCAAGCGCGGAGACCTGTCCTCGCGCCGCCGCGTGCTGGCCGTGATCAGCAACAAGGGCATCGTGCACGAGCTGTTCACCGACATTGCTCCGGTCATGTCCGCCCGCGACGGTGGCTACACCCGCATCACCAAGATCGGCAACCGCAAGGGCGACAACGCCCCCATGGCAGTCATCGAACTGGTGATGGAGCCCGTTTCCCCGAAGCAGGCCGTGGTGAACGAGGCCGAGAAGGCCACTGCCAAGGCAGCCCCGGCTCCGGTCGAGGAAGAGACCGCTTCGGCCGAGTCCGCTGAGTCGCCCGAGTCGGCTCAGTCCGGCGATTCCGCCGAATCGGCTGAGTCCGCGGAGTCCGCTCCGTCGGCCGAGTCCGCTGAGGAAGCCACCGAAGAGAAGAAGTAGTTCTTCACCTTCACCGTCTGAAGCCCGCTGTTCCCCTCGGGGAGCGGCGGGCTTTTGCGTACCCCGGAGCTATTGAAGGACGACGGCGATACTTCGCGTGGGGGAGCGGCTGCGGTCCTTCCGGCGAGGCTTCGGGCCCGGCCGCCAAGTTGAGACCAGAGCGAAGGCCAGCAGCAGCTCGGCGATGTCCCCGCCGTAGTACATGAGCTCTCCGGCGAGCCTCAGTTCGCCCGCCGCCGCTGGGATCTGGACGAACAGCCCGCCGTACAACAACTGCGACAGCACGGCGTGGCCTGCGACGGCCACACCAAGCACCACCAGCCGTACCGGCACGGACGGCCGCCGGGGCGCCGGGTCGGGCCCGGCGACCACCCACGCAAAGAGGCAGCCTGAAGCCAGGAAGTGCAGATGGATGGCGTGGTGCAGCACTCGATTGCCCATCGCGAGACCGTACAGCGGCGTGAAGTACAGGGCGGCAAGGGCGCCGAGGTTGAGCACCAGCGCAGTCACCGGGTTGGCAACCAGATGCACGGGCCGTGAGCGCAGGACCTTTCCGATCCGCTTGCCGTAGCGGGGTGGCACCGACCTCAACAGCAAGGTCACCGGCGCCCCCAGCACCAGCCCGATGGGCGCGTACATTCCGATCAGCAGGTGCTGGACCATGTGGGCCGGCAGGCCGCCCGGCGGCAGCGGCAAAAGCTGCGGGGTCAGCCCCAGCGCCAGGATCAGCGCGCCTGCGAGGAAGGAAGCCGTACGCCAGCTGCTCCAACCGCGGTCCTCGCGGCTCCGCAGCCACGCCAGGGTCACGTAGACCGCTGCCGCGGCCGCAAGCAGAGCTAGCGGGAGCACGCCGTCGAACAATGATGGTTGGTGCGCATGGGCTGCGTGGGAGGGGATCATTCCCGACCCCGGATTCGGCCGCCGGCCCCCCTCTCACCGGGTGTCGCAACGAGGTCCACCATCCGGCCGGACCGCTGCAACAGCCAGCCGCCCAGAACCAACAGCACTCCGAAGATCAGGAAGAGGATATCGGCCAAGGTCTGATACTCGCCGCTGATCACGTGGTGGATGGCGAGAATGTGGTGGTCGATGAGCCCCTCCACGAGATTGAAGAGGCCCCAGCCGACCAGCATCCAACCCCACAGCGTCCGTGAGGCCCATACCCGTCCGCGAGAGGACGTTACGCGCGAGTACAGCAGCCCCAGTCCGATCAGCACTGCCAGCCAGGTTACGGTGTGGAACAACCCGTCCCACAGCGTGTTCATCTGCAGGCCGTGGATTGTTGTTGCGGGGTAGGAACCGATCTCGATGTTGGCGGTGTCCGCGCTCGTGAGCATGTGGTGCCACTGCAGGATTTGGTGCAACAGGATCCCATCCACGAAGCCGCCAAGCCCAACGCCCAGGACGATGCCGGGCAGGGCGATCC
Source organism: Arthrobacter sp. Dra40 (assembly GCF_059091905.1). Classification (NCBI taxonomy): domain Bacteria; kingdom Bacillati; phylum Actinomycetota; class Actinomycetes; order Micrococcales; family Micrococcaceae; genus Arthrobacter; species Arthrobacter sp. Dra40. The sequence continues at coordinate 34,299 of NZ_JBNHHB010000048.1, read as the reverse complement.
TGCGGTTGTGAGCAGTCGGTGTCCCGGTCCCAGCGCTTTCAACCATCGCTCCTCCGAACTGTGCCAGACCCGCCCGCGGCGCGGGCACTGTTCCCAGCAACATAGACCGAATGGTCCCGTGCGTCGACGGTCAATGGATCGCTGAACATGCGGCTGCCTGCAACTCATCCGGTCGTACGGCAGCTTCCGGATGCTGCGCGAGGCTCCCGGTAGCATTGAACACATGCAACTGAACACCTCCGCCGTCCCTGACCGGGGCGGCGATCTATTGCGCGTCCGGATGGATGTTGCGTACGACGGCGGCCCGTTCAGCGGCTGGGCGCTGCAGCCCGGCAGGCTGACTGTCCAAGGAGCCATCGAGGAAGCGCTGGCAATGATGATCCGCCGACCGGTCCGGCTCACCGTCGCCGGCCGCACCGACGCCGGCGTGCATGCCCGAGGCCAGGTGGTGCATTTCGACCTGGCATCGTGGGAGTGGCACGGATTGGCCCGAGGCCAGGAGATGGACGCCGGACTCGCATTGGTTCGGCGGCTGCGCGGCGTGCTGGCCAAGGTGCTTGGCGGCCGCGTGGGCGCCCCGGTGCCCTATCGGGACCTCGCCGGGGCTGTCGAGGTCAGGCGCGCCGTCATTGCCCCTGCGGGATTTGACGCCCGGTTCTCTGCGTTATGGCGCCGCTACAGCTATCGCATCGCCGACGACGCAGAGCTCTGGGATCCGCTCTCCCGTAACACCACGCTCTGGCACAAGCACGCGCTCGACGTCGACCTGCTGAATGACGCCGCCGGCAAACTTCTGGGCATCGGCGACTTCCTGGCGTTCTGCAAACCGCGCGAAGGCGCGACCACCATACGTGAGCTGCAGAAATTTGAATTCAACCGCGGTCCCGACGGTGTGGTGGTAGCGACGGTGCAAGCGGACGCGTTCTGCCACAACATGGTCCGCTCTCTGATAGGAGCATCGCTGATGGTCGGCATCGGCGAGCAGCCGGCGGAGTGGCTGCGGGACCGGATGCTGGCCAAGGTCCGCGATTCGAAGACCAAGTTGGCCCCGCCGCATCCGCTGGTGCTGGAAGAAGTCCTCTATCCGGACGGCGGCGAACTGCTGCGGCGCGCTGAGCAAACCCGGGCCAAGCGCTCTGACCCTGACGAGGGGTGAGGGGAGTTGCTTCCGGCGGTTCCCCCATGAGCCGCCGGAAGCATTCAACCGGTGTAATCCCGGATCCCCCTGCAGGTCCGTTGGACCGTGCTGGATAACTGTTACATGGCAACGGGTTCAGCTCAAGAGTTTTAGACGTCTGACTTCTCCCACCACTACGGGGATAGGCAAGTGACGACGGAGGTGTTTGCTAGGCCGCCTTCGGCGTTAATTCGGCGCGGAGCGGCCAGTCCTGCCCCTCCAGAATGACCTGCGCGCTAACGCCGGTGTGGACGTTGACCACGATCGGAGCCATGAGGTTCACGGTGGTGCCGGCTTCGCCTGGATTGGCGACGACCAGCACCATGGCGTCCTCGGAGGCGTTGAGATCCAGGGCTGCCCGGTCGTCGTCGGAAATCACGGGCGTGTATTGGTTCAAGTACGTCGCTGCGTCCAACACGAACAGGCGCTTGGCAGGTTCGGCCACCGGCTGCAAGGAATACAAGCCGGCCGCACCATCGATTTCGTCCAAGGTGAAGTCCACCAGTGGAGCCAGCCCCGGGGGAGGAGTGACGAAGGTCAGCGAAGCGCTCATCGCAGGAAGTCCATCAGCGTCGGCTGCAGTACGCGCGCGGTGACCTGCAGGGCTGCCTGGTAGGCCACTTCCTGCATCTTCAGGTCCAAGACCACCTTGCCGAGGTCCGGATCCTCGATCCCGGAGCGGCGGGCTTCCAGCGAAACAGCTTCGTCCAAGTTCGTCTCCTGGGCTTTCAGGATCTGGGCATGGCGGGTGCCGACCTCGGCACGTGCATTGATCACAGTGTTTAGCCGGGCGTCGATGTCGTTGAGGTTTGTACTCACGTCCCCGGTGCCCGTCAGTTTCGCAATCATGGAGTCCAATAGAGCGAAAACCGAGTTTCCGGAACTCCCGTCAGCCGGGTCGCTGCCGAAAACCTTTTCGCCTTCAGCATCGACGCGGACAATCATCTCGGCGCCGATCCGGCGGTCGACCGGGGATTTCGGGCCGGTAAAGGTATAGGGTGCTGCGTTTGCCGTGTGATCGAAGACTGCGGAACCATCCGAGTTGCCCGCAAAAACACTGCGACCCAGGTATTTGGTTTCGGCGGCGCTCAAGAGGCTCTCTTTGATGCTCCGGAACTCCAGGGCGATGGCTTCGCGTGCTGTTTGCGTCAAAGAGCCATTGGACGCCTGAATGGTTAGATCACGGGCCTTGTTCAACAAACCAGTGACTGTTCCCAGGGCTGAATCGACCGTGGTGAGCCAACCGTTGGCGTCGTCGATGTTGCGCTTGTACTGCTCGTTGGCACGCATATCCGCGCGAGTGCGGATAGAGTCGGCGGTGCCGACCGGATCATCTGATGGGCGCGCGATGAGCGATCCCCCGCTTGCCAGCTCCTGCAACTTGGCCATACGCGCCATGTTGTCCTGCAGGTTGCGCTGGGCAAAGCTGCTCATCGTTTGGTTAGTAACTCGTGAAATCATGGGCTACTACCTCCCTACTAATCCGGTCCGATTGATCAACGTATCGAGCATTTCATCGATCGCGGTCATAACTCGAGCCGCGCCCTGATAGGCGTGCTGGTAGGACAACATATTTACGTTCTCTTCATCCATGTCCACCGACGCGTTGGACAGCTGTAAGGTCTTCGCGGACTGCGACGCGATGTCTGCCAGGCTGGCCTGCTGCAGTTCCGTCTTGGCAGCTACACCGATCGTCGTGACAATCTTCTCCCAAAGACGATCGGGGGAGGCTGCACCGATTCCCTGCTGGGACATAAGGTCTGCTATGGATCCATCGAGGGCGCCGTTGCTAGGTCGGCCAGCCTTTAGGTCTGCAGATGTCTTTACTGCGACCGATAGCCCGAGCGCCGCCGGAACGGTATTGTCCTTCGCAAAGAATTCAGCGGGGGTTCCGCCGGCTTGTGCATAGACACCGTTCACAGTGTCGTGAAGTGTGTTGGCAAAATTGTCGTACTTCTCTGCGGCCTGTCGCAGCGGACCATCGCCCTTCGCGTTGCCCAACATGGATAGCGCGCCGGCAATCCTGCCGCCGTCCAGAACCACCGGCATTCCGTTCCGGCTCGGACTTGCCCACTCAAGACGGACGCCTTTGTCGCCAGAGATATCAGTATCCGAGTTGGCGGTGACCGCCATTTCTTGGACGCTGGAACCAGTGACCAAGGCATTGCCGCCGATGAGAACATCCACCTGCCCATCGTTGCCTTGACGGACCGTGGCGCCGGTGAGGGTTGCCAGCCGCTTAGTCAGGAGGTTGCGCTGGTCCATAAGCTCGTTAGCCGAGCCACCGTTGGCGACGGCAAATCGGATCTTTTCGTTCAAACTGGCCACCTGCGACGCCGTGCCGTTGACCTCTGCGGCCATGGTGTCCACATTGGAGCGCACGCGGGAGAACTGCTCACGCACTTCCTGGTAGCCACGCTTGATCATGTTGGCCAGAATGTTGGCTTCTTCCAGCACCACACCTCCGGCAGCAGGATCATCCGGCCGATTGGATAGGTCTTGCCAAGAAGCCCAGAACTCCTGCAGTTGGCTGGAGATGCCATTCTTACCGGGTTCGCGGAGTGAAGTCTCAAGCTCGGACATTGCGCTGGCGCGCACCGCTGAGTACCCGGCCACACCGGCCGAGAACCGCACGCGTGTATCTAGATGCATGTCGCCCAGCCGTGCGATCGCGTCGACAGATACGCCTTGGCCAATCTGCACGCCGCCGGTTAGTAATCCGGTGCGTTCCAGCGCGCCGATCGACGACGTGCTGACCCGTTGACGGGTGTAACCCTCGGTGTTGGCATTGGCGATGTTCTGGCCCACGACGTTCAGACCCTGGCGGGCGGCCACCAGGCCCGTGTACGCGGTGTTTAGTCCGCTGAAGGTGCTCACTGCGAAAACCTCAGATCGTTGTGTCGAACAGCTGGGAACGGTTGCCCGAAACCCCTGCTGTGCCGTGGGAATCGTAAGTCCCGGCGTCGGGATTCAAATTGGCCAACGTTTCCTGGGTGGAGCGGGCCGCGGCGCGAAGGAACTTCTCGTTCACGTCGCGAAGCTCGCGAATCTGCAAGGTCAGCTGGGTCAGTGCCTGCAGATGGCCCTTGAAGATTTCGCTCCAAGGGCCTTCTGGAGCCTGGTCGGTCAGCTCACGCAGCGTGGCCCCTTCCGGCGTGCCCCAATCACGGGCCAGTAAAGCCACTTCTACCGTGCGGGCCAGGCCGGCGTCGCGTAGCCGCTCCAGCACCTGTTCCACCTCGCGAGTGGCGTGCTGCAGCCAGCGGGACTTGCCGGCGGTCAGGAGCAATTGCTCCTCTTCGAGTTTGAAGACCAACAGTTCAAGAAGTTCGCGTTCGTGCCACAGCATGGCGGACAGTTCATGGGCTCCCACGTCAGGCACCTCCCCTGGTTGATTCTGCGGATACGCCCCCACGTTCCGCGTCAAAAGGCCGCCACTAAATTAACTGAAAGTAACGGCACGGCTACATTCCTATCTATCGACCCCGAAAGCCTGTCCGTTAGAAGCATTTGATGATAGGTTTCACCCAGAGATGAATCGTTTTTCCGGGGCCGCACCCCTCGGTGTTTTTCAGAATGATCCATCCACGTAGCTGGGCACGGAGGGGGACATGTCAGTGGAACGTGCTGACCGTAATGAGCTGGTGGTCGAAAACCTCCCGCTCGTCGGATATCTAGTCTCCGAAGTGTGTGCCAAGGCCACCCATCTTTCCCGCGATGACCTCGCCTCCGCCGGCTCCGTCGCCCTCATCACCGCCGCTGATGCCTTCGACCCGACTCTTGGCGTTCCCTTCGGTGCCTTCGCACGACGGCGGATTATCGGCGCCTTCGCAGACGAAATGCGTGCCATCGACTGGGCGCCCCGCTCAGTACGCAAACGCATCAAGGAAACACTTTCCGTCCGCGAAACTCTGACCGCCGAACTCGGCCGTTACCCGAGCGTCGACGAAGTGGCTGCTGCCCTCGGAGTTGACCGCGAGACCGCTGAGGCAGCCCTGGACGACGCATCCCGGACGGTTTCCGCCCTAGATGACACCACGGCTGAACTTCTGGTTTCCGAAACCGCGTCCCCCGAAGGCTCCCTGCTCACTGAGGAACGCCTCACCTTCCTTAAGGCCGCGGTGCACAACCTTCCCCCGAAGATGCGCTACATCGTAGAGCAGATCTACTTCGAGGACCGGTCCGTCAAGGAGATCGCCGAAGAAGTCGGCGCCACTCACTCGGCCGTGTCCCAGCAGCGCTCCGAGGCCATCCGCCTGCTCCGCGACGGCCTGCATACTCACTACTCCGACGACGGCGGTGCCACCTACGTGCCCGAGTCGCGGATTGCGCCCTCCCGCAGGAACGCGTACCTGACCGCCCTGGCTGATCAGACAGTCGGCGGCATCACTCGCTTCACCCGCCAGCCCCAAACCGCACTCTCCTAGACGCGGTGATCGACTAAGGCGCGGGAGCGCCGCATGGAGATTCGGACTCCCGGAATATTTTCTGAATTCTCCTAACCAACCCGCAACTTCCTCCGATAGCTACAGTTGCCAGCCCATGGACGGGCCGGTGAATTTGTACCATCTCATGGAGGAGTTTCATCATGGCTTTCGCCATTAACACCAACGTTGCGGCCCTGAACTCGTACCGCAACCTGTCCAACACCCAGAATGACATCTCCAAGTCCCTGGAGAAGCTGTCCACCGGCCTGCGCATCAACCGCGCTGCCGATGACGCGGCTGGCCTGTCCATCTCCGAGGGTCTGCGTTCGCAGATCAACGGCTACAACGTTGCCGCCCGCAACGCCCAGGACGGGATTTCCGTCGTTCAGACGGCAGAAGGCGCTCTCACCGAGGTCCACTCCATCCTGCAGCGTATGCGTGATCTCGCCGTCCAGGGTGCAAACGATTCGAACGGCACCGAGGCACGCGACGCAATCCAGGCGGAAGCGGATGAGCTCAGCTTCGAACTCCGCCGCATCAGCGATTCCACCAACTTCAACGGTATCTTCCTGATGCAGGGTGGTGCTGACCTGAATTTCCAAGTCGGGGCTGACGGCGAAACGACTACTGGTAACACGATTGCGGTCGCTCTTGCAGATATCGCCGGTGCTACCGGAGCGGATACATTGGTTGCCGCTGCAGATGGGTCGGCCGCAGGTGCGGGCTTCGATGTAACAGATCACACCACCGCACAGACGACCATCGAAACCATCGATGCTGCAATCGGAAACATTTCGAAGCAGCGTTCCGGCTTAGGTGCGGCACAGAATCGACTCGAAACCGCAATCAAGAGCATCAACATTGCCTCCGAGAACCTGTCTGCGTCGGAATCCCGGATCCGCGACACAGATATGGCGCTGGAAATGGCTAGTTTCACCAAGAGCCAGATCATGTCCCAGGCCGGCACCGCGATGCTGGCTCAGGCAAACCAGGTCAACCAGGGTGTGCTGCAGCTCCTCGGCTAGACCGGGTAGCTAACGGCTGAATGCGGCCCGGCAGCGAGGCGAACGAATTGGACCTCACACTCTTCGCTGCCGGGCGTCAGCATTCGCTCTAGTAAACAGACTCTTCAGGAGGAACGGGCGTGGCGTTTTCGATAGGCGGTTTGGTCAGCGGCTTGGACACCGCGACCATGATCAATCAGCTGATGCAGCTCGAAGCGCGTCCGCAGTCCCTTTTAAAAAACAAGGTCTCCAGCACCCAGACGTTGGTCAGCGCGCTTCAGGCCCTGAATACCCGCATTTCCGACCTCGGAAAAGCTGCAAGTCAGACAGCTAAAGCGAACGCACTTGATATCTTTTCGGCGACTAGCAGTTCAGAAAAGGTCAGTGTTTCCGCGGGCGAGGGTGCCAGTGGCGGCTCGGTCGATGTCCGCGTTGTGAAAGTTGCTCAGGCGCAAACTTCGGTTTCCGCTCTGAAGAGCGACTGGCCTGAGGATGCAACAGTCCTGACCATCGCGCTGAAGGACGGGCAGGTCGACGTTAACATCTCCGGCATGACGCTGGCGGAGGTAGTCAAAGCAGTGAACGAGTCGACTGCGGGGATTACCGCCATGAAAGTTTCAACTGGAACAGATCCAGTGACGGGGGATGAGCAGTTCCGTCTGCAGTTTGCGGCTAACCAAACGGGCACAGATAATGCTTTCGAAATAACTCTGTCCCGGGCAGACGGCACTAGGACGAATCTCCTTACCGAACCCGGCGCCGTCTCAGTTAAGGAAGCCCAGAATGCTGAAATCCAGCTGTGGGCGAACACTGCGGCTGCAGAAATCATCTCTTCGTCGTCTAACACGTTTTCAGAGTTACTGCCTGGAGTGAGCGTAAGATTGGCACCTGACGCGGTGATTAATGAGACGGCGACCATCACAGTGAATCGGGATAATGAAGCAGCAACCGCCAAGGCCAAAGAGCTGGTCGACGGCCTGACCGGTCTGTTCTCCTTCATCTCCAAGAATTCATCGGTGAACGTTTCCACGTCCACAGGGTCAACGACGACCAAGGGCGGGATCTTTACCGGCGACAGCAGCGTGCGCGATATTGAGCAGCGCATGATGAAGGCAGCGATCAGCCCAATTGACGGACGCTCGCCGTCGGAAATCGGCATTAGCGTCACCAAGGACGGGTCGATTGAGTTCGATGCCGAGAAGTTCGGCAAGGCCTTAAAGGAAGACTCAGCGTGGGCCGAGAAGGTCGTACAGACGATCGCCGGGCGCGTGGCTACAGCCGCCACAGAGGCCTCGGACAAGTACGACGGCGCGATCACTAAGCGCATCCAAGGCCAGGAATCTTTGGTACGCAGTCTGAACGACCAGGTAACCGACTGGGACACGCGACTGGCGTCCCGGCGCTCCACACTGGAGCGCACCTGGGCGCAGCTTGAAGTAACGCTGAACGGTCTGCAGGCGCAGGGCGACTGGCTGAATTCGCAGCTGGCCACCTTGCCGGCATGGGGGAGCTCCAAGAAATGACACTGACGTACGGGCCGGGCTTCGGAGCCCAGGCAAAGCGGAACCAGTTCCAGCGTGACGCGATCATGTCCGCCACACCGGCACGGCTGCTCACCATGCTGTACGACCGGCTGTTGCTGGACTTGAACCGGGCTGAGGCTGCTCAGCAGAACCAGCAGTGGTCCGTGGCGTCGGAGAACCTGATCCATGCGCAGGCCATAGTGTCCGAGCTGATGTCCACGCTGAAGACCGACGTGTGGGACGGGGGAGAGGGCCTGAAGGCGCTCTACACCTACACGCTGAACGCGATGATGAATGCGAACATCCACCGCGATGCCGCGAGGACCCGCGAGTGCATCGAACTGCTGGAGCCGCTGCGCGAGGCGTGGCACGAGGCCGCTGAGCAGTTGCCTGCACAGTCTGCGCGCCCCGGTGGCCTGGGTGGCGAACTTGGAATTGCCTGAGGTTCCAGAACCGGAGTTTTCCGAATCTGAGCTGCCGGAGAGCGGTATTGCGGCGCGGCACCGCTGGATCGAAGTGCTGGACGAGCTGGAACTGACACTGGCCGGCGCTGCCGAAGCCACGAGCGAGGGCGAGGATCCGGACGCAAGCCGGCGCACCGCCGTCGTGCAGTGGAAGGCGCCGCAGGGGCTGGGGCCGATCCCGAACGAACTGGTGGAGCGGGCCACGAAGCTGGCCGCCGCCCAGCAGGACGCGATCCGCAAACTGCGGGCCGATATGCGGCAGAACCGGCAGGAACTGGCCTTCCTGGATGCCGTTCCCACCCGTGGCACGTCCGGCCAATCCGTCTACCTCGACGTAAACGGTTAACCAATCTCAGATTTACCTAACGCACTCCCGTCTGCGTGCCGATAACTGGATAGTGAGCACGGATAGCTCACCGAACAGGCCATGGATCGGCCGACCTCATGCCAGTAGTAAGACGGGTCTTGCTGTGTTCGAATCTGTGACGGGGGCTGCGATGCAGAGCGCCCTGGACGGCCTCGCCATGCGCCAGCGTGCCATCGCCAACAACATCGCCAACGTGAATACCCCCGGCTACCATGCCCAGCGCGTCCAGTTCGAGGAAGCGCTGGCCAAGTCGGTAGCCCACGGGGACGGCAGTGCCAACGCCAGCATGGACCGCTCGCTGGAGCCCACGCGGCTGGACGGCAGCAACGTCAACCTGGATACCGAGACACTTTCCAACATTGAAACTGTGCTGCGCTACCAGTTCGCAGCCCGTGCCGCGGAGAGTCCGTTCAGCGGCGTCCGCACGGCGATGAGGACCAACTAATGACTTTCGACGCCATTGGCATCGCCGGTACCGGCCTGACCGTCCACCGTAAGTGGCTGGACGCTGTCTCCGACAACCTGGCCAACGCCAACAACGCCACCAGCACCGACGGCGCCGCTTTTCAGGCCCGCTATGTGGTGGCGCAGGAAGGCAAGGGCGTCTCCGGCGTGTATGTGGCCGGGGCCGACTTCGGCGACGCCGAAGGCACCATGGTGCACGAGCCGAACCACCCGCTGGCCGACGAGGAGGGCTACGTCCGCTACCCGGACATCGATATGTCCCAGCAGATGGGTGCCCTGATCATGGCCCAGCGCGGCTACCAGGCCAACGCCGCCGTGGTGGACCGGGCCAAGTCCACCTACGAAGCCGCCCTGCAGATTGGACGCAACTGATGCCGCTCTCTTCCATTCCGCCGATCCAGGGCGTGACCGGCACCGGCTACCTGCCCGCGGCCGAGGCGCCGCAGTCCACCAACGGCGTTGGGTTCGCCACCTCGCTCACCGGTGCGGTCGACAACCTGCAGCAGTTGCAGTCGACCTCCAACGAACTGGCGATCCAGGCCGTGACCGGCGACCTGAACGACATCCACAACGCGACGCTGGCCTCCACCCGCGCCGCGGTGACGTTGGAACTGGTCGCCGCGGTCCGGAACAAGGGCGTTGACGCCTTCAACGAGATCATGAGGATGCAGGCCTAATGCCCGCCACAGTCTCCTCCTGGCTCTCGCGGTTGGGCAAAACCATCCGCGAGTTCACCGTCGCGCAGCGCACCATCGCGATCATCGGCATCGCCGTCGTCGTGCTGGGCATCGCCGCCCTGACGGCGTGGGCCTCCAAGCCCTCCTACACGCCGCTGTTCTCCGGGCTGGCCGCCGCCGACGCCAACACCATCGTTGAGCAGTTGCGCACTGACGGGGTCCCGTACGAGCTGACCAACGGCGGCGGCACCATCCTGGTGCCGGAGGAAAACGTCTACGACCAGCGTCTCAAGGCCGCCTCGGCGGGAATGCCGAGCTCCTCCACCGGCGGGTATTCGCTGCTGGACGACATGGGCGTGACCTCTTCCGAGTTTCAGCAGTCCGTGACCTACAAGCGCGCGCTGGAAGGCGAGCTGGCCAACACCATTGAAGCGCTCGACGGCGTCAAGACCGCCTCGGTGCGGCTGGCCATCCCGGAGGAGACGGTGTTCGTCTCCGAGAAGGGCGAGCCCACCGCCTCCGTGTTCGTGGACACCGAGCGGACCACGCTGGGCGCCGACCAGGTCCAAGCCATCGTGCACCTGACCTCCGCGTCCATCGACGGGATGAAGCCGGAGAACGTGGCCGTCATCGACGCCGCCGGCACCGTGCTGTCCGCCGTCGGCGTGGGTGCCACCGGTTCCGCGGACAAGCAGGCCTCCGACTACGAAGAGCGTGTCCGCGCCTCGGTGCAGACCATGCTGGACCGTGTGGTCGGGCCGGGCAACTCCTCCGTGGTGGTGGCCGCGGACATGAACTACGAGTCCGCCGAGCGCGTGGAAGAGACCTTTACGACGCCGGACGGCGCGCCCGCGTTGAACGAGTCCACCGAGACCGAAGAGTACGAGGGATCCGGCGGCGGCGCGGCCGGCGTGCTGGGCCCGGACAACATCGCCGTGCCCGGTGATGCAGCCGGCGACGGAACGTTCACGTCCGAGTCGGAGACCAAGAACAACGCGCTGAACAAGGTTACCGAGACCCGTGCCATCCCGGCCGGTGCGATCAACCGCCAGACCGTCTCGGTGGCGCTGGATGCCGACGCCGCCGGTGCGCTGAACCTGGCCAACATCGAGGGCCTGGTCACCACCGCAGCCGGCATCAATGCCGACCGCGGCGACGAGGTCACCGTGGAGTTGGTGCCGTTCAATACCGCCGGCGCGCAGGACGCCGCGGAGGCCCTGGCCGCCGCGCAGGCCGCCGAGGAAGCCGCGCGCCAGGCCGAGCTGATCCGCACCGCCATCATCACCGCGGGCATCGTCCTGCTGGTGATCATCGCGCTGCTGGTCTACGCCCGCTGGTCGCGCCGCCAGAACCGCGAGCCGGTGGACCTGGGCGAACTGCAGGACTTCCAGCCGGAAATCGAGGCCCCGCAGGACCTGCAGCTGCCCGCGCCGAAGCCCGTCGTGCCGGAACCGATCCCCGTGGTCGCCCCCTCGACCACCGCGCTGGAGCTCACCGGACCGCCGGAGCTGTCCGACGAGCAGAAGGACATGAACCGCAAGCGTGCGGAGATCGACGCCCTGGCCGCCCAGGAACCGGACAAGACCGCCGACTTCCTGCGCTCCTTGATGGATGAAAAGCAGAACGCATGAGCGAGCTATTGACCGCCCTGACCGGCACCCAGAAGGTGGCCGTGGTGCTGATGCAGATGGAACAGGCCCGGGCCGCCGAGGTGATGAAGCGCTTCAGCGAGGCCGAGGCCGAGCTGATCACCGCCGAGCTGGTGGGGATGGGCCGGGTGGATCCCGAGGTCGCCGAAGAGGCGTTCAAGGAATTCCACGACATGACGGTCAAGGGCCGGCGCCGGCCGCGCGGCGGCAAGGAGTTCGCTGCCGGACTGCTGGCGGCCTCTTTCGGCGCGGAGAAAGCCGCCGGGGTGCTGGAACGGCTGGCCACCTCGATGGCCGGCAAGCCGTTCGAGTTCATGGACGAGGCCGACCCCAGCCAGCTGATCACGCTGCTCAGCGGCGAGATCCCGCAGACCATTGCCCTGGTGCTGGCGCACATGCGCCCGGAGCAGGCCTCTGCGGTGATTTCCGGTCTCGATGAGTCGGTCCGGCCCGAGGTGGCCCAGTGCATCGCCACCATGGGCACCGCCACGCCGGAGGCCGTGACGATCGTGGCCGAGACGCTCAAGGTGCGGGCCGGCGCCGTCGTGCCCCGCCAGCAGGTGGAGGTGGTGGGCGGCGTGCAGCCGTTGGTGGACATCATCAACCGCGCCGACGTTGCCACCGAGCGCGCGCTGCTGGAGGCGCTGGACGAACGCGACCCGGAGCTGGCCGAGGAAGTCCGCTCGCGGATGCTGACCTTCGAAGACATCACCAAGCTGGAACCGCGCGACGTGCAGCAGGTGCTGCGCGGGATCGAGATTGCGGTGCTGGCGGTGGCCATGAAGGGCGCCAGCGAACCGGTCACCGAACTGATCCGCAAGAACGTCTCCGAACGCAACCGCGACATCCTGGACGACGAGATCAACGCCACCGGCCCGCTGCGCATGTCGCAGATCGAGGAGGCCCGCGCGGACATCGTCCGTTCCATCCGCGAGCTGGAAGCCAGCGGCATCATCACGGTCCAGCGCGGCGTGGAGGAAGACGAATATGTCTACTGACGCAACGTTCTCCCGGCTGAGCTTCCCGGAGCTGAACACCGGGGCGAACAATTTCTCCAAGATGGCCTACACCGAGCTGCGCAGCGACGACGAGGCGCAGGAGCGGGCGTTCGAGCAGGCCAAGGTCCGCGGCCACGCCGCCGGCTACACCGCGGGCATGCGTGAAGGCGCCGAGATGATGCGCGCACGCCAGCTGGCCATGGAGCAGGACCACGCGGCGATGATGGCCGACGGCCGTGCCCGCGTGCAGCAGGCCGTGGCCGCGCTGGGCGCTGCCACCCGCGCACTGGAAGAACGCGCCGCGCCGGTGCTGGCCGCCGCGCAGAACACGCTGGCGGCGGCAGCCATGGAGCTCGCCGAAGCCATCCTGGGCCATGAACTGTCCGACGGCGATGCCTCCGCGCGCTCGGCTCTCACCCGGGCTTTGGCCGGCGTGGATGCCTCCCGCGTGCACACCGTCCGGATGAACCCGGCCGACCTGACCATGCTGGCACCGGAGACCCGCAGCCAGGCCGGCGTCAATTTCAGCCCCGATTCTTCGCTGGCCCAGGGCGACGCGGTCACCGAATTCGCCGACGGCTTCCTGGACGCGCGGATCGGCACGGCGCTGGCTCGCGCCAAGGCCGCGCTGCTGGAGGTGCGGCAATGACCGCCGTGGCCTGGCGCCCGCGTGCCGACCGGTTCGCCGACGCGCTGGCCGCAGCCGCGCCGCAGCGCTACGGGATGGTCTCCTCGGTGGTGGGCCTCGGCGTCGAAATCATTGGCCTGGACTGCGCCATCGGCGACCTGGTGGTGATCGGCGACGGCCGGGGTGTGGAGGCCGAGGTGGTGGCCACCAACCGGGACAGCATCCGCTGCATGCCGCTGGGCCGGCTCACCGGGATCAACACCGGCACCCCGGCCAAGGCAAAGGGTGTTCCGGTGCTGGTGCCCACCGGCGCCGGGCTGTTCGGCCGGGTGCTGGACGGCCTGGGGCGGCCGATCGACGGCAAGGGCCCGCTGGTTTTCGATCAGCTGGTGCCGCTGGACAACGACACCCCGTCCGCCATGCACCGGGCGCGGATCGAGACCCCGCTGCAGCTGGGCGTGCGCGTGCTGGACACGCTGACCACGGTGGGCAAGGGCCAGCGCATGGGCCTGTTCGCCGGTTCCGGCGTGGGCAAGTCCTCGCTGCTGTCCATGATCGCCCGCGGCACCGACGCCGAGGTCTCCGTGATCGCGCTGGTGGGGGAGCGCGGCCGTGAAGTCCGCGAGTTCCTCGAGGACGACCTGGGCGAGGCCGGCCTGGCGCGTTCCATTGTGGTGGTCTCCACCTCCGACGAACCCGCGCTGATGCGGCTGCGTGCCGCCTTCACCGCCACCCGGATCGCGGAGTCCTTCCGCGACCGCGGCGCCGACGTGATGCTGATGATGGACTCGCTCACCCGCGTGGCCATGGCCCAGCGCGAAATCGGGCTCTCCGTCGGCGAGCCCCCGGCCACCCGCGGCTACCCGCCGTCGACCTTTTCCGTGCTGGCCCGATTGCTGGAACGCGCCGGCACGGCGGAGACCGGCTCGGTCACCGGCATGTACACGGTGCTGGTGGACGGCGACGACCACAACGAACCGATCGCCGACTCCGCCCGCTCCATTCTGGACGGGCACGTGGTGCTGGACCGCAAGCTCGCGGTCTCCGGGCACTACCCGTCGGTGGACCCGCTGGGTTCGATCTCCCGCGTGGCTTCCAAGGTCAATACGCCGGAGAACTCCCGCGCCGCCGGCGCCCTGCGCAAGGTACTGGCGGCCCGCAAGGCCGCGCAGGACCTGCTGGACGTGGGCGCCTACCAACCCGGCTCCAACCCGATGGTGGATGCGGCCGTGCAGCACGAAGACGACATCAACCTGTTCCTGCAGCAGCGGATGGACGACCAGACGCCCGCCGCCCAGTCCTGGGATCAGCTGAACCGCCTGGCCCGCACCCTCGGAGGTATGTAGAGATGGCCCGATCCTTCCCCCTGGCCGGACTGCTGCGGCTGCGCCAGCTCCAGCAGGACCAGGCCGCCGGCCACCTCGCCGCCGCCAACAACCGTGCCCGCGAGTCCGGTGCCCGGGTGGTGGCCGCCCGGAACGAGCTGGGCGAGATCATCAGCGAGGTCTCGGACGCCGCCACGCTGCATGCCGTGGCAGCCGCCCGGTCCGCCTCGCGCAGCATGCTGGCAGACCTGGAAAACCTGGACCGCACCCGGCAGCACGAGGCACACCAGGCGCAGCAGGAGTTCCTCGCCGTGCGCAAGCAGTCCGTGGGGCTGGAGAAGCTGGAAACCCGGCACGTCCAGGCCGAGGCAGTCGAAGAGCTCCGCCGCGAG
Organism: Arthrobacter sp. Dra40; assembly: GCF_059091905.1. Taxonomy (NCBI): domain Bacteria; kingdom Bacillati; phylum Actinomycetota; class Actinomycetes; order Micrococcales; family Micrococcaceae; genus Arthrobacter; species Arthrobacter sp. Dra40. The sequence goes on along the minus strand of NZ_JBNHHB010000048.1, from coordinate 19,203 downwards.
CAGTTGGTGCTGGACGAGCTGTCCATCGGCGCCCGGGGCGGTGACGGACGATGAGCATGGTTGACGCCATGGGGCGGATCCAGCAGATCCAGTCCACCCTGACCCAGCTCACCCAGCCGGCGGTTGCGGCGGAGGCCGCTTCTGGCGCGTCCGCCAGCAGCGGCACGGCCGGCAGTACGGCAAGCACGTTTGCCGACGCGCTCACCGCCGCGTCCCGCAGCTCGGCGGTCGGCGCGACCACCGGCAGCGCCGCGCCCGGGTCCGCCGCGACCGGCACCGCCGCCGAACTGATTGCTGCCACCGAGAAGTACGTGGGCCTGCCCTACGTCTGGGGCGGCAACGATGCCTCCGTCGGGCTGGACTGCTCCTCTTTCGTGCAGCACGCCTTCCGCGACGTCGGCATCGACCTGCCGCGCGTCACCTGGGACCAGATGAAGGAAGGCACCCCGGTAGCCTCGATGGCCGACGCCAAGCCCGGCGATCTGCTCTTCAGCTTCGACGGCGGCCACGTGTCCATCTACCTGGGCAACGGCAAGGCCATCGATGCCCCGCAGCCCGGCGACACCATCCAGGTCCGCGATGCGTGGGAGAACGATTCCAACATCACAGCCATCCGCCGGATCCTGCCCGATGAACCCACGGTCCAGGCCGCCGGCGGTGTTGGCGCTGCTCCCGGCGCTGTTGCCGGCTCAGGGGCACTGACCGCCGACCAGCAAAGTGCGCTGACCGAACTGATCGGCGCCGCCCAGCTCTCCACGTCCACCGGACTGGGCTCGATGCCCGGCGGCCAGAACGGCACCGCCGGCGCGATCAGCGCGATGCTGTCCGGCCAGACCGGCTCAACCGGCCTCGCCTCCATGCTCTCCGGCCAGGGCTCCGCCGGTTCCGGACAATTGACCGATCTGCTGGCCACCGCGCAGGCAGCCATGGGGACAGGACAGAGAGCATGAGCCTCCCTGTGAACTCCCTGCCCATCGCCCCCGCCGCTTCGCCGTCCCGCGGCAGCGCGTCGGGCTCGCGTTCTTCCGGCCCCGGCTTCGACGCCGCCATGCAGGACGCGCTCCAGCAGGGTTCCGCCTACTCCGCGAAGCCCTTAAAGCACGACGCCGCTGCCTCCGCCGGGGGCAGCAAGACTGCCGGCGGTGTCACGGGGCCCGCGGTCGTCACCGAGCAGACCGGATCTGCTGCTGGGAGCGGTTCCGTGTTTGCTGTGGCCGGAACCGGAACACCGCAGGCTGCCGCCGATGGCAAGCCAGCCATCGAGCCCCATGCCAACTCTTCCGGCACCGCGGCAACATCTGATGGGACAGGTGCAGCTACACAACCAAGCGACACTTCGGTGACGTGGCCTCTGGCTGGCGCCCCAGCCCTGTCTGCTGGCGACCCTGCCGGTGCCGGAACTTCAGCAGAACGGGAAGCCGCGGGGCCAACTCGGTTCACCGCGCCCGGTGATGGTGTCCTCACGGAAGTCGTCACTGAAAGTACCGATCGCTGGCCCGCCACGGTGGGCGTCCAGGCGGGGGCAGCAGGAGCATCCGCCGGCGACCGCGCTGCGGCCAGCGCTCCCGCCAGCGCCGCGACGCCGCCTACAGTTGTTAGGGCGAGCGTGGCTCAGCCTGCCGTTAGCCCTATTCACGGACAGGTCATCGCCGCTCAAGGCGCCGGAAGCACCCCCGCTGCCGCGGCCACAACGCACGCCACGGCCGCCGCCACCATGGGAACACCCACTAGTGCCGCCGTGAGCGGAATCCCTACTGATGACGCCGCATTCGGGGCCTCCGCTGGCGTCGCAGCTGCAGTTCGAGCCATCGCCCTCGAGATCTCCGGTCGCGCCGCGACCGGTCCCGCTGGTGCCGCTGGTGCCGTCACGGTAACGCCAGCTGCCACCGCTGCAACAGCAGTTGGAACCGGCGCGACCGGAATCCAAGCTGGTGCCGCCGCAATGGGAACTGCCGCTGGCGTCACATACGCAGCTGGAGCCTTCGCCTACGGAACCTCCGGTGGCGCCGCGACCGGTCCCGCTGGTGCCGTCACGGTAACGCCAGCTGCCACCGCTGCAACAGCAGTTGGAACCGGCGCGACCGGAATCCAAGCTGGTGCCGCCGCAATCGGAACTGCCGCTGGCGTCGCCGGAACCGGAACAGCGGCTAGCCTTAATGCCATCGGTACACCGGCTGCCCCCGCTACCGGGACCCCTTCTGACGCCCTAACCGGAGCCCCCGCCGGTGTGACGGTCCAGGCCGCCGTAGTCCCCGCAGCCGTTTCGGCGGCGGGAGCCACCCTGACGCCGGCGGTCAGCATGGGGGAAGCAACGCAGAACCAGTCGACTGCTTCTCTCGCGCAAGCTGCCCCGACGCAACCACCAGTGCAGGCGACCACAGCTACACAGCTGCCCACCGGCGTCGTACTTCCCCGGCAAACGATCCCGGGCAGCGCGGCTCAGGGTGGAGTTGGTGCGACCACAGGGCCAAGCGCAGCCGCGGTGGCTGCCACGGCGACGGTCAACGGTGCCCGTGGCGAGGCCGAACAGCTGCCGCCCAACGGCCAGGTTCCAGTCGCCGCCCAGCCTGCCCCGGTGTCGCCCGCGGCAACGGCTCCGACCTCGGCGCCGGCTCCCTTACCGTCGCACCAGCAGTTGCCCTTCACCGCGCAGGTGGCCCGGCCGCTTTTCACCCTGGCGCAGGCCAAGCCGGGCGAGCACGTGATGACCATCAGCGTCACGCCGGACAACCTCGGTCCGGTCACGGTCCGGGCCCACGTGACGGGGGAGGGTGTGCGGGTGGAGCTGTTCGCGCCGAACGAGGCCGGCCGCGACGCCCTGCGCACCATCATGGCCGACCTGAAGCGCGACCTCGCGTCGACCGGTATGAACGCCAACCTGGATTTGTCCAACCACAACCGGCCGAACGATGACCGCCCCGGCATGCAGTTCGGCCCGGATGGCCGCCCCTCCGGCGGTTCGCAAAGCCAGGACGGGCGCCCCGGCACAGCAGCCGGAACTGGCGCCAACACCGACACCACCGACCCATCAGCCCTGCGACGTCCCTACGGGATTTCGACCAGCCTCGACGTGCTGGCCTGAGACAAGGAGAACCATGCCCACCGACTCAGTCCCGCCCGTCGGCACAGTCACCCCGACGTACACGGCCCCGCCCGTCCGCGCGCCGAAGCAGACCATGGACGGCGAGATGTTCATGCACCTGCTGGTCACCCAGCTACAGAACCAGGACCCCAGCTCGCCCATGGACACCAACCAGATGATCTCCCAGAGCACCCAGCTGGCCATGATGGAGAGCATCTCCACCATGACCACGACCAGCGAGGAGAACTTCTCGCTGCAAATGCGCGGTGTGGCCGCGGCGCTGGTTGGCCAGCAGGTGAGCTACTACGGCCAGGACGGCTCCCTGATCACCGGCACGGCCAGCTCGGTGTCCTACGCAGGCCCGGTCCCGCAGGTCATCGTTGACGGCAAGGAGATCCCTCTGGATCTGGTTGCCGGAATCAACGGAGCGCCGGCGGAGTCCGGCACTAGTCAAGGCGCTAACGACGCCGGTGCCTCCACTGCCGGCTCAGTCGACGATGCTTCCAGTACCAACGGGGGCGCCGCCGCCTGAGATGTTGCTCCCTGAACCGGCCCCTGCGCCGCATGAAATTTCCCAACACTGAATCTCTCGTCCATTCCACGATCCGAAAGGCGCTGATTATGCTCCGCTCGCTCTACTCCGGAATTTCCGGTCTCCGCTCGCACCAGACCATGCTGGACGTCACCGGTAACAACATTGCCAACGTCAACACCACCGGCTTCAAGGCCTCCGCCGTGCAGTTCCAAGACACCCTGTCCCAGATGAACAAGGGTGCAGCCGGTGCGCAGGCCGAAGCCGGCGGCACCAACCCGGCACAGGTAGGCCTCGGCGTGCAGGTGGCCGGCATTTCCACCAACTTCACCCAGGGGTCCTCGCAGGCCACTGGCAAGGCAACCGACATGATGATCTCCGGCGATGGCTTCTTTGTCACCACCAAGGGCGGCGAACAGCTCTACACCCGTGCAGGTGCCTTCGAACTGGATGCAAATGGTCGACTCGTCTCGCCGGACGGTGCGATCCTGCAGGGCTGGATGGCCACAGCTGGCAAAGTGACCACGGGTGGCCCGGTCACCGCGATAGACCTCTCCCCAGACGCAATTTCGCCGGCAAAGGTATCGACTCGTGCCGTCGTCGCTGGCAACCTGCCGTCCGACGCGCTTCCTTCGGATCAGCCGCTGACCCGAGATGTGGAAATCTTCGATAATGAAGGTGCGAAGAAGACTTTGACCTTGACGTTTTCCCGTAGCGCAACCGGATGGAACGTATCGGCAGCCGATGAAAACCGTGGAACGGGCACAGCCACCCTGACTTTCAAAGACGGAGTCCAAACGCCGGCTGGCGTGAAGCTGTCCATGACGGGAAGCAGTGCGGCAGACATCACCGTAGACCTCTCGGCCATCACCGGATATGCCAGCATGACCACCGTGGCATTCGATGGCCAGGACGGACATGCAGCAGGTTCTTTGGAATCTTTCACCATGTCTTCGGACGGGACACTGATGGGCTCGTTCAGCAACGGGGCTCAGGCCATTGTCGCTCAGGTGGCTTTGGCGAACTTCACCAACCCGGGCGGACTCGAGAAGGCTGGTTCGTCGTCGTACCGCGTTACTGCTAACTCGGGTCAGGTGGAACTCGGTACTGCCGGATCTGCGGGGCTGGGCACGCTGGCCGGCGGGTCGCTGGAAATGTCCAACGTGGACCTGTCCCAGGAATTCACCAACTTGATCGTCGCGCAGCGCGGCTTCCAGGCCAACGCCCGTATCATCACCACCTCCGACGAAGTGCTGCAGGAACTGACGAACCTGAAGCGCTAGCCCGGAGGTCCCCAAGCCACCACCGAAGTTTGGTTGCCCGACCGTTCGCGTGGCAGCCGCAGCGGCCGTCTGCACCGTTCGCAGGCGGCCGCTTTTTCATGACAGCGAGTTTTCTTCCTCTGCCCGCGGGGGCAGCCCATTCGGCGTCCACTATCCCTACACATTGGGTTGTTTCGCTGGTGGGTCGAATATTTGTACGAATAAAATTGTGATATGGCGCTTGCACCGTTGGACCGTATCGGGGAGATGGAGGACCCTCTTTCCGAGGTACGCGCCCTGCTGCAGGATGTGGCTGTTTGGTTCGCCGCCGAGTCCGGTTCGCTGAGCACCCGGGAATTGGTCAACACTGTAGCGGCCGTCGAGGACGTTTCGAAGACGGTGGAATTCCTGCAGGTCGCCGGCGCCCACGCGGTGGAGCGGGCGGATATAGCCGCGAACGGGGAAACGGCAGGCGGCCCCAGCGCCCTTGCGGAGACGCCTGATTCGTCCGGTGCCGCGGGGTGGGCCAACCCGGCGGCGGCCATCGCCGCCTCCGGGAACGACGCCGGCGTTGACGCCGCGGGCCCTGACAGTGCGGGGCCGAAACAGCGGGAGCGGCGGCGTAAGACCGAGTTCCGGAACAACGCCGAATACCTGCGTTCCCGACTGGGGATCGGCATTATCGAAGCGCGGCGCCGGCTGCGCGTCGGCAAAGTGGTCACCGCGCCGGTGCGGTTCGACGGTGAACCCGGTGCTCCGGCGCTGCCGATTCTGGCGGAGGCGATGGCCTCCGGGGAGATCAGCGGGAACGCTGCCGTCCTTGTCACCGATTCGATCGCCCGTGCCCGCCATGCGGCCGATCCCACGACGCTGGAAGCGATGGAATCGTCGCTGGTCCGGCAGGCTGCCGAGAGCGACGCCGACACGTTGGTGATGGTCGCGAAAACCTGGGAAACAGCTGTCGACCAAGACGGTGCCGAGCCCTCGGAAGAAGAACTGCGGTCCCGGCAGGGCATGTTCTACCGCGGGCGCAGGCGAGGTTTGCACCAGTTCGTCATCAACACCACCGACGACCAGTACGAAGCCCTCGCCACCGTGATGAACAGCGCCGCGAACCCACGCATTCGTTCAGACGCCATCGAAGCCGCCGCCAACCAAACCCGGGACAACCAGACCGCGGCCAACAGCCGGAGCGAAGGCGCTCACGCTGAATCGGATGCGAACCGTTCAGACGACACCGAAACGACGGAGGACGGGATGGCCCGTCCCGGTGTTAAGGATGCTGCGAGCGAAGTCGCCAGTCACACCCGCACCGACCGAGCAGATACTTCTCCCTCTGGTGAGGAGGAGGATAGCGCTGCTGCGGAAGCGGGTTCACGTCCGGGCGACGTGGATCCGGCGGTCGTGGAGGGGATGGACGGCTTCACGAGGGCGCAGAAGCTGCTGGCCGGCCTGATCGGTGCCTGCCGGATCGCCCTGAACACGCACAAGCTTCCGGACTCGGGCGGGCACCGAACCCAAGTAATGGTCACCGCCGGCTATGAACAGTTGGCCGGATTGCTCTCTGGCGGTGGCAGCGCGGTGTTCAACGGCCCAATCTCGGCCAAAACAGTGCGGCGGATGGCCTGCGATGCCGAAATCATCCCCGCCATTCTCGGCTCGAAGGGCGAGGTCCTGGAACTGGGCCGGTCCAAACGGTTCTTCAGCCGGGCGATCCGCCGGGCACTCGTGGTTAGGGACAAGGGCTGCGCCTTCCCGGGATGCACCATGCCGGCGTTTTGGACCGAAGCGCACCATATCGTGCCCTGGTGGGATGGAGGGCGCACCGACGTCAACAACGGCGTCTGTGTCTGCGGCCTCCACCACGACCTGATCGAGCAAGGCAACTGGGAAATCAACGTTGTAGACGGGATCCCGTGGTTCACCCCGCCCGAATACATCGATCCCGACCGCAGACCGCTGCGAAACTCGTACTGGCAAACCCACGTCCCACCCCAGCCAATCCGGAGCTCTCGATGAAGTCAGCTTCCCGCGGTGCCGGTTGCCCTTGCTGGGTGCGATCGCCACCCAAAAGAACGGCCGGTTCCCACAACCGCTGGTTGGGCACTCACCTGTGTTCGCGAAATTTTTAGGAACCAGTTGCTGGTCCGGCCTTCCAGCGCGGGGTGACACAGCTGACAGCCAGCCCGCTTAGCTAACCGCAGGGCGTGCGCGGCCGAAGGTAGTAGGTAGCGGCTCACCGGAGCCCTCGAGAAACCTGGGATGGGCTGATGATCGTAGTAACGCGGCTGAATGACAGCCAGTTTGCGGTCAACCCTGACCTGATTGAGCGCATCCATGCCAACCCGGACACCACGCTGGTGATGGTGGACGGCGCCAAGTACATCGTCACCGAGACGATGAGCCAGGTCATCGAAATGATCGCTAGCTACCGGGCATATGTGCTGCATCTGGCCCGCGAATTGCCGCCTTCAGTCCACCAGCACAGCCACCCCCAACTCGGCCTTGTGCCCCCAACGGCACCCGCCTCCGGCGACGACTCCGGGGACTCCGGTAACACTGTGCCGCTGCGCCCTAGGAATACGTAAATGGATCCCGCAACACTAATTGGCCTCCTGCTGGCCTTCGGCTCGCTCTACGCCATGATCACCCTTGAGGGTGCCCACGTCTCAGCGCTTCTCATCCCGGCCCCCATGATTCTGGTCTTCGGTGCCACCATCGCCGTCGGCTTGGCAAGCACCACGCTCAGGGACGGCATGCAGGCGATCAAATCGCTGCCGCAGGCCTTTACCGGCAAGGTGGCGAAGCCGCAGGTAGTCATTGACCGGGTGGTGGAATTGGCCGAAAAGGCCCGCAGCGAGGGCCTGCTGGCACTGGACGCCGAGGCTACCGAGGAGAAGGACCCGTTCATGCAGCGGGCGCTGCAGAACATAGCCGACGGCACCGACGGCGAGGAACTGCGGATCCTCCTCGAAGACGAGATCAGCACGAAGGCGCGCGCCGATCGCCAATCGTCCAAGTTCTATATGAGCATGGGCGGCTACGCGCCGACCATCGGCATCATCGGCACGGTGGTCTCGCTGACCCACGTGCTGGAAAATCTCTCCACCCCGGACACTTTGGGACCGATGATTGCGACGGCGTTCGTTGCCACGTTGTGGGGGCTGCTGTCCGCCAACTTCATTTGGCTGCCGATCGGCGGCAAGCTGAAGCGTTTGGCGGATCTGGAAACCGAGCGCATGACCCTGCTGATGGAAGGCATGCTGGCCGTGCAGGCCGGTAGCCAGCCGCGACTGCTGGGGGAGCGGCTCCGGGCCATGGTTCCTGCACATGAGATGGGCACCGGCAAGCCGGCCAAGGAAGGCAAGTCCGGCAAGTCCGACGACAAGCCCGAGGCCAAGGCGGCATGAAGTCCCGACGGCCGCGCCGTCCGCTCGGCGAGGAAGAAGACGAGCACCCGGACGAACGCTGGATGGCCTCCTACATGGACATGGTCACCGTGCTGATGTGCATGTTCATTGTGCTTTTCGCCATGTCAACGGTGGATGCGGCAAAGTTCCAGCAGTTGGCCAATTCGCTGGCCACCGGTTTTGGAGTGGAGCGCACCCAGGCCGTGGATACGGCCGAGGGCGTAGTGGTGCCCCCGGAACTCATCGACGAAGATGGGCAGGGGTTCACCGCCGGCGACGCCGAGGAGGACACCGAGGGCGAGCAGAAGACCGATCTGGACCTGGCCATCCAAGAGGTCAACGACCTGCGCAGCATCCAGGAGAAGATCACCAAGGGACTGCAGAAAGAAGGCTTGGATAAGGCGGTCCGCTTCCAGCTGGATGAGCGCGGGCTGACCGTCCGCCTGATTGGCAGCGAGACCTTCTTCGAGCCGGACTCGCCAATACTCACGCGCCAGACCATCAAGATCCTCAATGTGGTGGGACCGGTACTGAAACCCGTCGGCTACGAGCTAAAGGTCGAGGGCCACACGGCACAGGTACGCCATCTGGACCCAGGGGCTCTGGACTGGGAACTCTCCTCCGAGCGGGCGGTGAATGTGCTGCGGCATCTGGTGGAGGACAGCGGCGTGGCGTCGAACCGGATCTCCGCCGTGGGGTTCGGCGAGTCCAGGCCGTTGAAGACCAGCGGGAGCGATGAGGATTTGGCGATGAACCGCCGCGTTGACATTGTGGTGCTCTCCGGCCAGCCCGAAGCCATCAGGAACCTGATGCCGGAAGTGATCAAGGACCCTGCCGGTGCCGCCAAGGAGGCCGCCGCCGAACGGGCAGAAGCGGTCCAGAAGGCGGCCGAAGCCGATGCGGAGGAAAAGGCCGCGGCAGAGGCAGCGGAGGCTGAAGGCTCCGAAGGCAAATCCGAGCGGGTTTCCGGCGAGCCGGGCGCAGGAGGCTCCGGCGGGGGCCAAGTCGTCACCGGCGACAACGGCACCGTCGGTCCGGCACCGAGCGCCACTTACGCACCGGCGCCGGGCGGGACCTCCGAGGGCCACTGAGGGCTGGCCGGTGACCGCTAAAGGCGCGCCGTCAGCATCCGGGTGCCAGGGGCAGCGACGCTCTGGTAGCCCGGATGCACCACATCTCGCGGACTCCTTACGTCCGCGATTTAGCTGCCGATAGTGCCTGCTGTGACGGTCCAGGAACATGTGCAATCTAACGCGCCCGAAAAGCCGGCCAGAGCCGTCGAAGTGTACGACTTCCGGAGGCCGACCACTCTGGCGCGCGAGCACTCGCGCGTGCTGGAACTGGCCTTCGAAACCTTCGCCCGCCAGTGGGGCACGCAGCTGACCGCAAAGGTCCGGGTGATCTGCACTGTGACCTCCGAACAGGTCCAGATGCAGACCTACGACGAGTACGCGGCCTCGTTGCCGGCCAGCACCGCGATGGTGCTCTGCGCGCTGGACGACATCACCGGCAAGGCGGTGCTGCAGTTCCCCACCAAGGCGGCGATGACCTGGGTGGACCACATGCTGGGCGGGAACGGCACCCACAACTACCCGGACCGCAAGTTCACCCAGATTGAACAGGCCCTGGTTAGCCGGCTGATGGAAGATGCGCTGGAGGACCTGCGCTACTCGCTCGGCTCGCTGCTGACCACGCCGATCAGCCTGGACCAGATCCACTACAACTCGCAGTTCGCCCAGGCCGCGGCCACGAATGACCTGATGATTGTGGCGACGTTCGAGATCCGCGTGGGCGATCTGTCCGCACCGGCCACCGTGGCCATCCCGGCCGAGGTGCTGCTGACCCAATTGCGCGATTCGTTCGCCCTGAGCAGCCCGGCCAACGCCCGCAAATTGCTGGAAGCCCAGCTGGTGCAGATCCCCGTGGATGTGTCGCTGCAGTTCGCCCCCATGCGGGTCCGTCCGGGCCAGGTGCTTGACCTGTCCATCGGGGACCTGCTGCCGCTGCCGCACCCGCAGCACCGCCCGCTGGATGTTGCCATCAACGGCCAATGTCTGGCCCATGCCGCCGTCGGCGCCAACGGCAACCGCCTGGCCGGAGTCATTGTTACAACCGAGGAGAACGCCCGATGACACAGACCCAGACCCTGCAGGCTGCTGCCGCCGACGCACTCCTCGGGCTGCTGCCCACCAACACTCCGCTTTACGCGGTGCGCCAGGATGAAGGCGGGCCGCTGCCCGGGCAGGTGGCCTCCGCCGTCGTTGGTTCCTTCGTGGGCGGCACGTCCGCCGATGTGGCGCTGGTGGTGGCCGACCAAGCCGCGCTGGCCGCCGCCGCCGGTACTGATTCCCCGCTGGTTTCCGCCGCTGATCTGCTGCGTCCGGCGCTGGAAGCTGCCACGTCGGTGCTCGGCGCCGGCGTGCTGGGGGAGGCGCACGTGGCCAACGCCGCGGCGCTGTTCTCCGATCCGGAAGCCGCGGTGTTCAAGCTGACCGGCGGCGACGGCGAGGCAGGCGGTTGGTTCGCCATCCGGCTGCGCGGGAACCCTGCGGGCAACGGTGTGGACGAGTCCGTGCTGGCCAAGTTGGGCCGCATCAACAACGTGGAGATGGCGCTGACCGTGGAGATCGGCCGCACGCGGATGTCGGTGCGCGATGTGCTGAACCTGGAACCGGGCGGCGTAATTGAACTGGACCGCTCGGCCGGCGCCCCCGCTGACGTGCTGCTCAACGGCCGGCTGATCGCGCACGGCGAGGTCGTCGTTGTCGACCAGGACTACGCCGTGCGCATCACCAAGATCCTCGACGTGCCCGAAGGACTCCTCTAAATGGAGACCGTTGTCCTTGCCCTGCGGGTAGCGCTCTCGCTGGCCGTGGTGCTCGGACTGCTCTGGGTACTGCAGCGCCGCTTCAGCCGTGGCGCCCGCACCGGCGCGCGCAAGCTCGTGCGCGTGGTGGAACGTCAAACCATTGGGCCTAAGGCTTCGGTGGTCGTGGTGGATGCCGACGGCCAGCGTTACCTGCTGGGCGTGACCGACCAGGCCGTGAACGTGCTCGACACCCGCGAGGCTCCGGTGGAGGAAGAGGCGCAGCCCTCCCACCGGGCGCCGCAGACCGCGTCGGACAGCTTCGCCCGGCTGCTGGAGTTGGCCACCGGCCGTACGGCAGGCAAGGACCAAAGCGCTGGCCGCGCCCCGGCGCGCGCCGCGGGCACCGGTCAGTCAACAGCCCAGACAACAGCGGAGTACGACGACGGAGCCTCGCCCCGCCGTGCCTCGGCACCTGCCATCGACGAGGCCTCTGAGCTTCGGCATGCCGGTCTGTACCCGATCGAGGGCGGGCGCCGCTCCGAACGCGCCGGCCGCCGGGCCTCCCGGGCGGCCGGCTGGCAGGAGCAGGCCCCGGATTCCCCGCTGGCCGGCTCCATTCTTTCTCCGTCCACGTGGAAGCAGACGGCCGTAGCCCTGAAGCAGGTCCGTTCGCGTTGAGCATCACCGGCACTCCGGCCCTGACGGCAGGCCGCTGGCCTCGTCTGGCCACCGCAGCACTCCTGACACTCCTGCTGGCAGTGCTCTTTGCCGTAGCCGCCGCACTCCTTAACGCCCCGTCGGCTTTCGCGTCGCCGGTGGCCCCTGTTCCTCCGGTTGACCCGTTGGCTCCGACCGAACCGGGTTCGCCGGACGGCGACGGCGGGTTCTCGGTGGAAATCAACGGCCCCAATGGCACGCCGTCGTCGGCCGTCATTACGCTGCTGGGCATCACGCTGCTCTCGGTGGCCCCGGCGCTGCTGCTGATGATGACGTCCTTCACCAAGATCTTCGTGGTGCTGGCGATGACGCGGAACGCGCTGTCCCTGCCCTCGATCCCGCCGAACCAGGTACTGGCCGGACTGGCCCTGTTCCTGTCCTTGTTCATCATGTGGCCGGTGCTGACCCAGGTGAATGAGCTCGGCGTGCAGCCGTACATGGAGGGGACGGAGACGTTCACCGATGCGGTCTCGGCCGCCGCCGCCCCGCTGCAGAACTTCATGCTGGCGCACACGCGGCAGGAAGACCTGGCGCTGATGATGCGGGCCGCGGACCTGCCCAACCCGGAAAACCCGGAGGAAGTGCCGCTGCAGACCCTGATTCCGGCGTTCATGATTTCGGAACTGCGTGCCGCGTTCATCATCGGGTTCGTGATCTTCGTGCCGTTCCTGGTGATCGACCTGGTCGTCGCCTCGGCGCTGATGTCAATGGGCATGATGATGCTCCCGCCGGTGATGATCTCCCTGCCGTTCAAGATCCTGCTCTTCGTGCTGGTGGATGGCTGGGGCCTGATCATCACCGCCCTGGTCGGAAGTTACGGTACCTAGCTGTGGATACAAATGCCGTCTTGGACATCGGCCTGCAGGGCCTGTTGATCGCCGCCAAACTCTCCGCCCCGGTGCTGGTCACCGCGCTGGTGGTGGGCTTCGCCGTGTCCTTGGTCCAGTCCATGACCCAGATCCAGGAGATCACGCTGTCCTTCGTGCCCAAAGCCGTGGCCGTCGCCGTGGCGTTGCTGGTCTGCGGGCACTGGATGATCTCCGAGATGGTCTCATTCACCCAGGAAATGTTCGAGAAAATCCCCGGCCTGCTCGGCGGCGGATAATGAACATCCCGCTCGACCAGGCGTGGATCGAGGCCACCATGCTGGCAGGTGTCCGCATGGTGGCTTTCCTGCTCATAGCCCCGCCGTTTTCGTACGGCGCCATCCCGGCCCGGATTAAGGCCATGCTCGGCGTCGGGCTGGCGCTGGCGGTGTCGCCGCGGGTGGCCAACGGCTACGAACCGCTGAGCACCGCAGGGTTTTTCGGGGCACTGGTGCTGGAGATCCTGGTGGGGGCGCTGCTGGGCTTTCTGGTGTTGATCGTGTTCTCGGCGGTGCAGTCCGCGGGCACGCTGATCGACTTGTTCGGCGGTTTCTCCATGGCGCAGGCGTTCGATCCGCAGTCCATGGTCAACGGCGCGCAGTTCACTCGGCTGTTCCAGATGGCCGCGCTGGCGCTGCTGTTCGCCTCCGACGGCTACCAGCTGATCATCGGCGGGTTGGCGCGCAGCTTCACCGCGCTGCCGCTGGGCGGGGGAGTGGATCTGGCCGAGCCTGTGCAGGTGATGATCACCGGCGTGACCCAGATGTTCCTGGCCGCGGTGCAGATTGCCGGGCCGCTGCTGGTGGTGTTGTTCCTGGCTGACGCCGGTTTGGGCCTGCTCACCCGCGTGGCCCCGGCGCTGAACGCGTTTGCTCTGGGCTTTCCGCTGAAGATCTTCCTGACCCTGATGTTGGGCGGGGTGGTGTTTGTGGCGCTGCCGCGGATTGTCTCGTCCCTGGCCGGGCAGGCCGTGACGGCGCTGACGGGGGTGGGCTAGGTGTCGCAGGAAACCTCCGAAGAACGGACAGAACAAGCCACGGCCAAGCGGATGAAGGATGTCCGCCAAAAGGGCCAGCTCTCCAAGTCCCAGGACCTGACCGCTTGGCTGGGTATCGGCGCCGCTGCCGTGATGCTGCCGATGACCATCGACAGGGCCTCGCAGGCCGGCACCGACCAGATGTTCACCGTCACGCGGATGATCGCGTCGCCGGATCCGGGGCTGGTGGTCAAGGCGCTGGAGGACGGTCTGGGCACCATCATGTACACGCTCACGCCGATGTTCCTGGCCGTGGTGGCCGTGATCATCGCCGGCGCGGCGCTGCAGGGCGGCATTCACTGGAAGAAGTTCAAGCCGGAGACCCAGCAGTTCAACTTGGTCAACGGGATCAAAAAGGTGTTCGGTATGCAGGCGCTCTGGCAGGGCGTGAAGGCGCTGCTGAAGACCGTGGTGGTGGGGCTTGCCTTGTACTTTGTGGTGCAGGGGCTGGTCCCGGTGCTGATGACCGCCGGCGGGCTCTCGGTCGCCTCGCTGCTCGACGCCGCCGGCGGCGGCACCGTCGGGCTGCTGCAGACGGCGATCATCGCCGGCCTGATCCTGGCCGCGCTGGACGTGATGGTGGTGATCCGGCGCAACCGGAAGAAGACCCGGATGACCAAGAAGGAAGTCCGGGACGAGAACAAGAACTCCGAAGGCGATCCGCTGATCAAGTCGCAGCGGCGCTCGCGGCAGTTGGCGATGAGCCGGAACCGGATGATCGCCGCGGTGGGAGGCTCCGACGTCGTGCTGGTGAACCCGACGCACTACGCGGTGGCGCTGAAATACGAACCGGGCAAATCCGCGCCGCGCGTGGTGGCCAAGGGGGCCGGCCTGATTGCGGCCCGCATCCGCGAGGAAGCGGAGACCACACACGTGCCGGTGGTGCGCGATGTGCCGCTGGCGCGGGCCCTGCACGCGGCGTGCGAGATCGGGCAGGAAATCCCGTTGGAGCTCTACAACGCGGTGGCCCGCGTGCTGGCGTTCGTGATGAGCCTGAAGGCCCGCGGCACCTCAGCCAATACAGCCGCAGGCGTCCACACCATGGCGGAGCCGGCGATGACCGATGCCGATGCCGCCGCCCATGCTTCAACCCGGCAGGGCCGACGTGCCCTGTCCCTACCGTCCTCACAACCGTCGCCTGGAGGTGACTGATGAACCGCAACCTCTCCAAGCTCGCTGTCCCCATGGGCGTGGTGGGCATCATCCTGCTGCTGGTGGTGCCGATCCCGGCCGGGCTGCTGGATGTGCTGATCATCGTGAACATTCTGCTGGCGCTGGTGATCCTGCTGACCACCATGTTCGTGAAGAAGCCGCTGGACTTCTCCGTGTTCCCGTCGCTGCTGTTGGTGGCCACGCTGTTCCGGCTGGGGCTGAACGTGGCGTCCACCCGGCTGGTGCTGGGCGACGGCTACGCCGGGCAGGTGATCGAGGCCTTCGGACATGTGGCCGTGGGCGGTTCGATCATCATCGGCGCGGTGGTGTTCCTGATCCTGGTGGTCATCCAGTTTGTGGTGGTCACCAAGGGCGCCGAGCGGGTGGCCGAGGTGGGTGCGCGCTTCACGCTGGACGCAATGCCCGGCAAGCAGATGGCGATCGACGCCGACCTCAATGCCGGCCTGATCACCGACGTGCAGGCCCGCGAACGCCGCGCCGAAGTGTCCGCGGAAGCCGACTTCTACGGCGCGATGGACGGTGCGTCCAAATTCGTCAAGGGCGACGCGATCGCCGGCATCATCATTATCATCATCAACATCGTCGGCGGCATCGCCATCGGCATGCTGCAGCGCGGCATGCCGATCGGCGAGGCGGTCAGCACCTACACGCTGCTGACCATCGGCGACGGCCTGGTCACGCAGATCCCGGCGCTGCTGATGGCTGTCTCCACCGGCATGGTCGTCACGCGGTCCAACGCGGACTCGGAGATGGGTTCGGATGCGTCCGACCAGCTGACCCAGTCGCGGCAGGCACTGATGATCGCCGGCGGCGCCGCCATTCTGCTGGCCCTGATCCCGGGCATGCCCAAGATCCCGTTCATCCTGGTGGGCGCTTTCCTGATTTTCATGGCGCAACGGCTCAAGGCATCGGAGGCTGCCAAAGCCAAGGACGACGACGCCGCTGCCGCCGAAGCGGGTCCGTCGGCTCCCGCTTCGGAGACTACCGAGGACCTGATCGAACAGATGCGGGTGCATGCGCTGGAGATCCAGCTTGCACCTGACCTGGTGGACCTGGTCTCCGGCGCATCGGACGACCTGCTGGCCCGGGTGCGGGCGTTGCGCCGGAAGATCGCGATGGAACTGGGCATTGTGGTGCCGCCGGTGCGCACCCGCGACAGCATCGACCTGCCCATGTCCACCTACGCGATCCGGATTGCCGGCGTGGAGACCGGCCGGGGCGAGGCCCCGGCGGGCAAGGTGCTGGCGCTGGGCGACAACCTGGACTCGCTGCCCGGCATCGCCACGGTGGAGCCGGTGTTCGGGCTGGCCGGCAAGTGGGTTCCGGCGGAGATGCGGCACAGTGCGGAGATGACCGGAGCCACAGTGATCGACCGGGTCTCGGTCCTGGTGACACACCTGTCCTCGCTGATCTCGGCCAACGCGGCCCGGCTGCTCACCCGCGAGGACGTGCGTGTGCTGACCGAAGGCGTGAAGTCCGTGAATCCGTCCGCCGTCGACGAACTCACGCCGTCGCTGCTCTCACTGGCCGAGGTGCAGCGGGTGCTGCAGGGGCTGTTGGCCGAGCAGATCCCGATCAACGACCTGCCGCGTATTTACGAGGCGCTGGCGCTCAAGGCCAAGTCGTCCACCGACCCGGAGGGCCTGATCGAGGCCGCCCGGCAGGCATTGGGGCCGGCCTTGACCGCGCAGTACCTGGACGGGCAGTTGCTGCGGGTCATCATGATCGACCCCACGCTGGAGCAGTCCATGTTGGAGGGCATGCGGCCGTCCGAACTGGGCACGCAGATCCTGCTCTCGGCCGACCGGACCGAAGCCGTGCTGGCCTCGTTGCGGAATGCGCTGGAGAAGGTGGAAGCCAACGGGCTCACCGCTGTGCTGGTATGCGCACCCGCGCTCCGCCCGGCCATCCGACGGCTCGTATCGGCGCAGTCCGGGGGACTTCCGGTACTGTCCTACCAGGAGGTCACCTCCGCCAATGTGAAGATCGAGACCGTGGGGGTAGTGCGTGTCGGCCAGACGGCTGCAGCTTAAAGGCGCTTCACTGCAGGAACTTAAAGCCCAGGTCCTGGCCGAACACGGACCCGACGCGAAAATCGTAGCCGCCGAGAAAGTCACCGTCGGCGGCATCCGCGGATTCTTCGCCCGTGAGCACTACGAAGTCACCGTGGAACTGCCTGCCCCGTCGGTGCGCGGCCAGCATGCGCTGGACCAGAAGGCCCGCGCCGGCATCGCCGCACTGCTGGCGGACGCCGAGCTCGCCGAATCCCAGTTGCACGGCTCCCGGTTGCCAGCAAAGGCGCCAGAGCTGCACGTGTCCACGCACACCGACCAGTTCGCGGTCATCATGGACAACCTGACGTTCAATACCGCCCGGCCCACCCGGCTGCCCAAGGGGGCCAAGCTGGAGGAGCCGGGGCCCGAGGCTGCCGCGCCGGCAGCGGCGCGGCCGGAAGCGGTCTCGGCCGCGGGCGCCGAGCCGGCAAGCGCCGAGAACGCTCCGGCGAGGCCCTCATTTGGGCGGCGACGGACCGACTCGAAACCGAACGTCGAAGCCGCCTCGGAGCCCCGGGCAGCCGGTATAGGTCGGGAAACAGATGTCGCTGCGGGAGCTCCGGAGGCGCCTGCTGAAACTCCCGCTGCGTCTACCGCCGCACCCGCCGTGTCAGGAGCGATTGCCGGCCCGGAGGCCGGGACTGCTACCCGGCAGGCTGACAGGGCAGCGGGCAACGAGGCCAGCAGACCGGCATCCCCGCGCTCGGCGCTCGCAGACGGACAGCCGGACGCCGTGGTGGGCACCGTCGTCGTCAGCGGCGTTGTGGCCGCCGCAGGAAGGGGGGAGCCGGACCAAGCGCAACAGCCGTCGGGCCCGGGATCGGCGGCAGCACCGGTCGTTCCTTCGCCGCTCTACGGGCCGGGGGATCTGGTGCTGGTGATCGGCCAAGGCGGCAATGCCTTGGAGGCGGCCAATTCGATGGCCGCCGCCGCGCCTGCCGTCAACGGTGCGCCGTCGGAGGCGGCCGACTGGATCTCCAGCGGCGGGAACATGGTCAGGATGGCCGGCGCGCACGCTGCTGACGTCAGGCGTCCGGTGCAGGACCGCAACAGTGCCATCGGTGCCCGCGCCCGCGGGGTGGAAAGGGGACAGAGCGTGTTCGTGGCGTTTGGCCTGGGCCACTCGCTCACGCCGTCCCTGGAGATGCTCGCGATCCTGCCAGCGCTGGGAGCGGACCAGATTTGGCTTGCCGTGGACGCCGGGCGGAAGGCCGAGGACACGGACCGCTGGGTGCAGTCCGTGCAGCGTGTTGTTGTTCCCGACGGCCTGGCCGTGACCGGAACCCGGCACACCAGCAGCCCGAAGACCGTCAACACCTTGGGCGTTCCTGTCGGCTGGGTGGACGGGGAGCCGTCCGAGGCCGCTTGGCTCTGACGTCCGAGGCACTCTGGCTCTGACGTCCGGGGGGCGGCGGATCGAAGCCGGGGCTGCGGCCCGCGCAGGAGCGATTCCGCTTAACTGTTCCACGGCTCCCACGAAGCCGCGTCGCGGCCCGGCGGATCCGTGTTTTTCCTGCGATAGAGTTGACGGGTGCTGGTGCTGACTCGTAAACCCGGAGAGCGGATCCTGATCGGTGACGACATCGTCATCACCGTGCTGGACGCCCGCCGCGACGGCGTCCGCCTCGGCATCGAGGCCCCGCGCGGCGTGAAAATCCAGCGCGACGAAGTGGTCCAGGCCGTCAGCGAAGCCAATATGGCTGCCGCGCAGGGCGGGCCGGAGGCCGAAGAGCGCATCAAGGCCCTGTTGGGGCTGAACGTTACCGGCAAGAGCGATTCCGGCGGAAACTGACCTCCGAGTCAGCCGGCCCCAGGCCGTTTCACGTGCGCCGGCATCGCCGCCGCGTTCGCTCGCATCGCCTTCACGGACGCTGACCACCGCCAAGAAAGGCAGGGTGATGTGACAGTCGACGGGCAGTTCTGCGGGTCGCACAGAGGTGGGGCGCCGCCGTCGTCATGGTCTTTTTTGACCTAAGCCGTCGCGGCAGGATAATCTTAATCGTCGTTGTGCGTGTCCAACCTCGATACGCTATGTCCGTGAGACGGCCCGGTTGCAGGGCCAACCTGATCCACGGAAATAGCCGAGATTCTCTGGGCCACTGGTAGTTTTCAGTCCTCACCTGAAGTTCCGGTAGCGCATCACCAACTTTGCGCGTGCGTTCTGCGAAGAATGCGCCGCTACCTTAGAACACCAAACGAAGGCAAAAACCGTGCGTACGTACACTCCGAAGCCCGGCGATATCAACCGCCAGTGGCACGTCA
>NZ_JBNHHB010000047.1:0-36681 GCF_059091905.1 Arthrobacter sp. Dra40 | reverse complement strand
CCGGGTCAGCGTCTTGCGGTACTTCTCCGGCATCCAGTCGGCCGGCTCGATCCGGGAATCCTCGGCAATGATCTTGTCAAAGTAGGCCTGTCCGGCCTCGTCCTCAGCGGACGGCACGGCGTGCAACTTCTGGTCGCCGGCGTCGGAATGCGTTGCCACGATGGTCACCTCACTGTACGTAGTCCGGCCGCGAAATAATTACCGACCGTTCGTTCAGGATATATGGGCCTCCCGGGAGCGTCAAGACTGAAACAGGGCATCGCCGTACCGTGGGCCAAAGTTGCCGCCGCTGTGCTCTTCCACCCTCAGCCAAACCCGCCCGACGGCCCGGCCGCGCTCTATATATTGGTGCCATGACGCACACCCCTGCCGAAACCGTCCGCGACTCCCCCATGGCTTCTGCTCCGGCAAGCCGGCCCGAACCGCCGGTGGCCCGCAAGGTTCCCACCGAGCGTTCCCACCACCGCGACACCTTCGTGGACCCCTACGAGTGGCTGCGGGACAAGGAGAACCCGGACGTCGTGGCCCACCTGCAGGCGGAAAACGCCTACACGGAGGCCGTAACGGCGCACCAGCAGCCGCTGCGCGAGGCGATCTTCCAGGAGATCAAGAAGCGCACCCAGGAAACGGACCTGTCCGTGCCGGTGCGCAAGGACGGCTGGTGGTACTACGGCCGGATGGAAGAGGGCAAGCAGTACGGCATCCAGTGCCGGGTCCGGGCCTCGGACACCGGCGATCCGGCAGCGGACTGGACTCCCCCGCAGGTTGAGGCCGGCCGGCCGGTACCCGGTGAGCAGGTCCTGCTGGACGGCAACGCGGAGGCGGAAGGCAAGCCGTTCTTCTCCTTGGGCGGCTCGGCCGTCACCAAGGACGGACGGCTGTACGCCTACGCCGCGGACTACGCCGGCGACGAGCGCTTCACGTTGCGGATCAAGGATCTGGACACCGGCCAACTGTTGGACGACGTCGTGGAGAACGTCTTCTACTCTCTCGCCTTCGACCCCGACGGCAGCCGCGTGTTCTACACAGTGGTGGATGAGTCCTGGCGCCCCTACCAGATCAAGGCGCACACCATCGGCACATCGGTGGACTCCGACGTCGTGATTTATCAGGAAGACGATCCGGCCATGTGGATGGGCTTTGACCTCTCCGCCGACCGCCGGCACCTGGTCATCGGCATCGGCTGCTCCGAATACTCCGAGACGCGGCTGCTGGACTTCGCCCATCCGGACGCCGGACTGCAGACGCTGATCCCGCGCAGCGAGCGGGTGCTCTACGACGCCGAGCCGTTCCTGCTGGACGGGGTGCAAAAGGTGCTGCTCACGCACAATAAGGACGCCGTGAACTCGATGGTCTCGCTGGCGGACCTGTCGGAATTCTCGCAGCCGCTGGAAGCGCAGCACTGGGACACCGTTGTGGAGCACGACGACGGGGTGCGGGTCAACGGCGCGGGCGTCACCTCCACGCACGTGGTGCTGTCGATCCGCAAGGACACCATCGAGCGTGTGCAGGTGCTGCCGCTGGCCGGCCTCGGAAGCGCAGCCCAGCCAGCTCCGGTGGAACCGGGCTTCGACGAGGAGCTTTTCACCGCCGGCGTGGGCGGTTCCGACTACGAGGCGCCGGTCATCCGGCTGGCCTACACCTCGTTCCTGACCCCACCCCGGATCTACGACTATGAGCTGGCCACCGGCACGCTGCACCTGCGCAAGGAAACGCCGGTGCTCGGCGGCTACGACCCGGCCGACTATGTGGCCGCACGGGAGTGGGCCACCGC
The DNA here is from genome assembly GCF_059091905.1 of Arthrobacter sp. Dra40. Taxonomy (NCBI): domain Bacteria; kingdom Bacillati; phylum Actinomycetota; class Actinomycetes; order Micrococcales; family Micrococcaceae; genus Arthrobacter; species Arthrobacter sp. Dra40. The sequence continues at coordinate 34,907 of NZ_JBNHHB010000047.1, read as the reverse complement.
GGCCGATGGCACCAAAATCCCGCTCTCGGTGGTCCGCAAGGCCACGGTGCAGCGCGACGGCAGCAACCCTGCGCTGATTTATGCGTACGGCAGCTATGAGGTCAGCATGGATCCGGCGTTCAGTACCGCGCGGCTCTCGCTGCTGGACCGCGGCGTGGTCTACGTGGTGGCCCACGTGCGCGGCGGCGGCGAGATGGGCCGGCACTGGTACGACGACGGCAAGAAACTGCATAAGAAGAACACCTTCACCGACTTCGTGGACGCCACCGACTGGCTGGCGGCCTCCGGCTGGGCAGACCCGGCGCGGATCGCAGCAATGGGCGGCTCGGCCGGCGGCCTGTTGATGGGTGCCATCGCCAACCTGGCACCGGAGAAGTACGCGGCGATCGTGGCGCAGGTGCCGTTCGTGGACGCCCTGACCTCCATCCTGGATCCGGACCTGCCGCTCTCCGCGCTGGAGTGGGAGGAATGGGGCAACCCGATCACCGACCCCGAGGTCTACGCCTACATGAAGTCCTACTCCCCGTACGAGAACGTGCGTCCCGCGGCCTATCCGAAGATCGCGGCAGTGACCAGCTTCAACGACACGCGGGTGCTCTACGTCGAGCCGGCCAAATGGGTGGCGGCCCTGCGGGAGACGGGAACCGGCTCTGATCCGATCGTGCTCAAGACCGAAATGGACGCTGGCCATGGCGGCGCGTCCGGACGGTACGAGGCCTGGAAGGACCGGGCGTGGGATTACGCCTACGCCCTCGATGCGATCGGCGCCACGGAGCTGGCCTAACGCCGGCAGGGCGGCGCCCTCGCATCCCGGCGGCGCCGCCCACACCACCGGCCGACGCTACCGGCTCTCCCTCGGGCCCGCCTTGACTTGAATCACAAATCAGGATTACCTAATGAACATTCGGTATTAAAAGCAAGGGGCTTCCATGACGGACATCGACGTCGACACTTCCCGCGAGAATCCGGCGGACGGCAACGTCCTGCAGCCGGGAGAGCGCCCCATGCATCCCGCCTTCGTCGATGACCGAGCCGCCCAGTGGATGGGCGTGGAAGTCGTGAAGGCGGAATTTGGCGACGTCGTCATCCAGATGCGGCTGCGCGAGGAAATGCTCAATGGCTTCGGCATGGCGCAGGGCGGCATGGTGTTCGCCTTCGCGGACGTGGCCTTCGCGCTGGCGTGCAACGATCCGGACGGTGACGGCAGCACCATCACAGTGGCCTCCGGCGTGGACGTGAATTTCCTCAACCCCGGATTCGCCGGCCGGCTGCTGACAGCCAACGCCCGGCTGGTCAACCAGACCGGGCGCAGCGGTCTGTATGACATCACCGTCACGCAGGAGAACCCGAAAGGCGGTGCTGACGTGCTCCTCGAGTTCCGTGGCCGTTCCCGCACCGTGCCCAATCCTGCCCGCAAGCCCTCCGCCCCCTGATCCCGCAGCCCCCACAGCCACCCGCCGAGCAGCACAGCCCGACCCCGCATCGAAGGACCGTTCCATGACCGCCACCACCGGCACCAAAGCCCGCAAGACCACTCCCGCCGCCGAGGACACCCTCGACCCCGAGGAGTTGATGAGCCGGGACGAGCTGGAAGCCCTGCAGCTGCAGCGCCTGCAGCACACCGTCGCCTACGCCTACGAGCGGGTGGCGATGTACAAGAAGAAGTTCGACGACGCCGGGGTGCGGCCCGAGGACCTCAAGGAATTGTCTGATCTGGCCAAGTTCCCCTACACGGACAAGGAAGACCTGCGCCAGGCCTACCCGTTCGGCATGTTCGCCGTGCCGCAGCAGGAAGTGGCGCGCATCCACGCCTCGTCCGGCACCACCGGCCGCGCCACCGTCGTCGGCTACACCCGCAAGGACATCCAGAACTGGGAAACGCTGTTCGCCCGCTCCATCCGCGCCTCCGGCGTGAAGAAGGGCTGGAAAGTCCACAACGCCTACGGCTACGGCCTGTTCACCGGCGGACTGGGCGCACACTACGGTGCGGAGAAGCTCGGCTGCACGGTGATCCCGATGTCCGGCGGCCAGACCGAGAAGCAGATCCAGCTGATCCAGGACTTCGAACCGGACGCCATCCTCTGCACCCCCACGTACCTGCTGACCATCGTGGACGCCATGGAGCGTGCCGGACTCGACCCGGCCAAGACGTCTCTGAAAGTCGCCGTACTGGGTGCCGAACCGTGGACCGACGAGATGCGCCACGAGCTGGAGAACAAGCTGGACATCGACGCCTGCGACATCTACGGGCTGTCCGAGGTCATGGGCCCCGGTGTGGCCGGTGAATGCGTGGACTTCAAAGACGGCTCCACCATTTGGGAGGACCACTTCCGCCCCGAGATCATCGACCCGCTGAACGACGCGGTGCTGGACGACGGCCAGGCAGGCGAACTGGTGTTCACCTCGCTCACCAAGGAAGCCATGCCGGTGATCCGCTACCGCACGCACGACCTGACCCGGCTGCTGCCCGGCACCGGCCGCCCGAACATGCGCCGGATCGGCCGGATCACCGGCCGTTCGGACGACATGATCATCCTGCGCGGCGTGAACCTCTTCCCCACCCAGATCGAGGAGATCGCCCTCCGCATCCCCGGCCTGAGCCCGCACTTCCAGCTGGAAATCACCCGGCCGCACCGGATGGACGAGCTGACGGTCAAGATCGAGCGCCGCGAGGACTGCACCGCCGCGATGGCAGTCGAAGCATCCCGCGAGCTGCAACGGCAGATCAAGATCCACGTCGGTTCCAGCTGCAAGATCGTGGTCGCCGACCCCGGCACCCTGGCCCGCTCCAGCGGGAAGCTGCGCCGGGTTTACGACCTGCGCGACAACGACTGACGGACCAAGCACGATCCACGCACGACGGCGGGTGCCCGGCCTGGCCAGCACCCGCCGGCCGCATTACCGACCTAACGGTCGTGGGAGAATAGAACAATGGTGAAGACAAAGGACCAGGAGACAGTACGCCGTGGTCGCCCCGGCTACGACCAGCAGTCGGTGCTGAACGTCGCCGTCAACGTCTTCAACAAGCACGGCTACGAGGCCACCTCAATGGGCATCCTCGCCGAGAACCTGGGCATCTCCAAGAGCGCCATATACCACCATGTTCCGTCCAAGGGCGACCTGCTGCGGTTGGCCCTCGAAGAAGCGCTGGGCAGCTTGGAAGCCGTCCTGGAAAACCCTTCGGCGTCCACGGGCCGGGCGGACGCGCGGCTGGAGTTCGTGCTGCGCGGAACAGTTCAGGTCCTGTGCGACAAACTCCCGTACGTTACCCTGCTGCTGCGCCTGCGCGGCAACACCGAGATCGAACGTGACGCGCTGGAGCGCCGCCGCACGTTCGACCACACCGTCGCCGAGCTGGTGGATGCCGCCCGCAGGGAAGGGTCCCTCCGCGGAGACATCGACCCGCGGACCACTGCGCGGCTGCTCTTCGGCACCATCAATTCCATCGTCGAATGGTACAAACCGGGCGGACCGCTGACGCCGCAGAAGCTCGCCGACGACCTGATCGCCATGATGTTCGACGGCCTCCACCTGCCCGCCGCCGCCCGCGTGATCGCCTGACCCGAGCCGCACTGCCCCAACGCGGCAGCTGCCCCGGCGGGTCCGCCGCAGGCTCTCTCCGTCGGGCCTCAAGTGCCTGCTGAATTCCCCGTCCGCGCCTGCTAGGCTGACGTCAACCAGTCGGCGTTATGGGGACGTGATCGATATGGATGGGGTGTCCTGGTGGGTGTCGGCGCTGAATATGGCGCTCACCATTGCGGCCATTGTCTTGTTCTCCTACCGCGTGCCCTGGGCCTGGCTGCTGCCTGTGACCGCCACCGCCATCCTGCTGGCCACCGGCATCCCCAACGGACGCTTGAACACCAGCACCATCTTCGTGCTGGCCGCCGCCCTTTACGGCCTGTGGAAATGGACGCAGTACCGGCGCGAAGGCACCCATGTGCCGCTCCGCTCTGCGCACGGCCGTGAATGGGGAATCGGGGCCGGCCTGTTGCTGCTGTTGTACCTCCTGAACGCGTTCGCCGGCGTGACGCCGGTAGCCGAGATCGGCCCGGTGTATCTGTTCACCGCTCTGTTGGCCGCGCTTCCAGCGGTCATGTACCTGGGCTTCGCGCACGGGATCACGCAGTCCTGGTGGCTGGGCGTGGCGCTCTCGCTGGCCACCATGTTCCTCTCCACCATCCAGAACGCGCCGCTGTGGTTCTCCCTGTATGGCGCGATCGCGGCAGGACTCCAAGTTTTCGGTTACCTGACCTGGCAGCACGCGATGCGGCGGCCGGTGCGGAGCAAACATCGGCTCCCTCCAGCGCATCCCGGCCATCCCGCCGCGCCCGGCACCGGCGCATCTGGCCGGACCGCGTAAACCCGCCACGCGGAGGTCGGCAGCATGGACTGGATCATGGCGTTGAAGGTCCCGGACGGTTCTGCCGGCGCACTGGTTTCCGTGGGCCATCTGCAGGCACTGGTCGGGCTGCTCGCCGTCTTTCTGTTCGGGCTCCGCACACGCTGGGCCTGGCCCGTGCTGCTAATCCAGCAGGCGATGGTCTTCCTGCTGCTCGTCATCCCGAATTTCGACGGCGGCGCCGCCTTCTTCGTCAACGCCTCCATCCTCGTGGCGCTGCTGCTGCCCTGCTACGGCGCATGGCGCTGGCGCGCCGCGGCCTTGCCCGTTGACCCGGATGACCCCGGCGCCGCTTGGGTTGCGGTGACAGTCCGCCGGGCAACCTGGCGGAACTGGGGTGTGGCCCTGCTGGTGCTGGCAGCTGCCACCGTGTTGTTCATGGCCAGCGACGTCCAAGCGGGCTTTCCCTTGGAAGGCGGCCTGATGACCGTCCTGGTGCTGCAGGCGCTGTACGCAGCCGTGGTCGCGGTGGTGTATCTGGGCCTGGCCCACCGCATCTATGAGGCGTGGTGGCTGTGGCTGGCTTTCGCCGTGGTGCAACTGGCCACCTCGCTGGTGTTTCCCAGTCCGCCGACCTCCCAACTGCTGAACGGCGCCACCGTGCTGCTGGTGCTGTTCGCGTTCTGGCGCTGGCACACCGCGGTGTACTACCCGCCGGTCCCCGGAGCCGAAGCCGCCGGGGACGCGGCAGGAGGAGCTTCGGCTACTTCTCCACCAGCGTGAGCACGTCGTAGGTCGCCACGATCTCGTCATTCTGGTTGGTCAGCACCGCGTCCCAGGCAACCTCGCCGTACTCGTCCGTCTCCCGCGGCGTGATGCGCTTGGCGGTGAGCGAGACGCGGATCGAGTCCCCGGCAGCCACCGGAGTGATGAAGCGCAGGTTCTCCAGGCCATAGTTCGCCAGCACCGGTCCCGGCGCCGGTTCCACGAACAGCCCGGCGCCCCAAGCCAGCAGCAAGTAGCCATGCGCCACAATGCCGGGGAAGAACGGGTTGGCGGCCGCGGCTTCCTGGTTGGTGTGCGCGTAGAACGTGTCGCCGGTTTCGTTGGCGAACGCCGTGATGTCCTCCAACGTGACCTGGCGCAGTTCAGAGCGCAGCGCATCGCCGATCTTCAGCTCCGCCAGGCTCTTGCGGAACGGGTGGACGTCGTCGAAGTTCTGGTCGGCGCCGGTGTGCCACACACCGGTCACGGCGGTGAGCATGTTCGGCGACCCCTGGATGGCGGTGCGCTGCATGTGGTGCAGCACGGAGCGGATGCCGCCCAATTCCTCGCCGCCGCCGGCGCGGCCCGGACCGCCGTGAACCAGGTGCGGCACCGGAGAACCGTGACCGGTGGACGTCTTGGCGTCCTCGCGGTTGAGGACCAGCACGCGGCCGTGGTGGGCGGCGATACCGGTCACCAGCACGCGGGCGGCGTCCGGGTCATTCGTTGCCACGGTCGCTACCAGCGAGCCCGCGCCCATCGCAGCCAACCGCACGGCGTCGTCCAGATCCTCATAGCCGATCACGGAGGAGACCGGCCCGAAGGCCTCGAGTGAGTGCACGGCCTCGGCTTCCGGATCGGCCCAGGTCAACAGCACCGGAGACATGAAGGCCCCTTCGGAGTCGCCCACGGTCCCGTCGCCGCGGGTGACCTGCGGCGCATCGAGCGAGCCGTAGGCCAGTTCGCCGCCGGCGTCGACCATGGCTTGGACCGCGGCGCGGACGTCGTTGAGCTGCTCCAGCGAGGCCAGCGCACCCATGGTCACACCCTCGGCCCGCGGATCTCCGACGACGACGCGCTGTTCGATCCGGGCGCGGACGGCATCGGCTACATCCTGGATGCGGTCCTTGGGGACGATGGCCCGGCGGATGGAGGTGCACTTCTGGCCGGCCTTGGCGGTCATTTCGGTGACCAGCGACTTGATGTACGCGTCGAACTCCGGGGTGCCCGGCACCGCATCGGGGCCGAGGATCGCGGCGTTGAGCGAATCCGCCTCGGCGGTGAAGCGGATGCCGCCCTGCGCCACGTTCGGGTGGGACTTCAGCAGGTTCGCGGTGGAGGCGGACCCGGTGAAAGCCACGGCGTCGCGGTAGTCCAGATGGTCCAGCAGGTCACGGGCTGAACCGGAGATCAGCTGGAGCGAACCGGCCGGCAGGATGTTGGACTCGATGATCAATTTCACCGCGGCGGCGGCCACGTAGCCGGTGGGGGTGGCCGGCTTGACGAGGGTCGGCACACCTGCAATGAAGGCCGGGGCGAACTTTTCCAGCATGCCCCACACCGGGAAGTTGAAGGCGTTGATCTGCACCGCCACGCCCGGAATCCGGGTGTAGATGTGCTGGCCCATGAACGAGCCGTCCTTGGCCAGCACCTCTGCCGGGCCGTCCACCACGATCTGGGAGTTCGGCAGTTCGCGCCGACCCTTGGAACCGAAGGTGAACAGCACGCCGATCCCGCCATCGATGTCGATCATGTTGTCGATCTTGGTGGCGCCGGTGCGGTGCGAAACTTCGTACAGCACGTCGCGCCGTGCGTTCAGGTACTGCGCCAGCTCCTTGAGCTTGAGCGCGCGCTGGTGGAACGTGAGCTTGCCCAGCGAGGCCTGGCCGACCGTGCGGCCGTGCTCGACGGCGGCGGCCAGGTCCAGCCCGTCGGTGCTGACCCGGGCCAGCAGATCGCCGGTGCTGGCATCGCGGACCTCGGTGCCGGAAACATCACCGGCGGGCGTCCACCACGCATCCTGAATGTAGCTGGGAACAATCTCGACATCAACGGCGGTAGAGGTCATCGTTGACAGCCCTTTCTCTTCCCGGGCCGGACGCTGATCGCGGATGCCCGACGGGGAACTTAAAATACTGAACGGTCGGTCGGTAACGTACCTAGCCTACATGACCGTGCCGCCGCGCACAGCCCCCGGCCGGCGGAGCCTTACAGCCTGCGCGTCCTTCAGCCGGCCATCCGGGCACGGAGCGCTTGGACGTCGCTCGGGGCCAGGCCATGGCGCAGCAGGAACGGTTCCACCTCGAGCTGGGACAGCACCTGCAGCAGCGAGCCGCGCATGTCCGCCACCCGCGCTTCCAGTTCGTCGCCGCTGAGGTAGCTCTCCACCGGATGCCGGTAGGGGCTGATCCGATGCCAGTCGTTGATGCCGCGGATGCCCAGCTCATGGGCGTCAGCGATCTGCCCGGCGGGAACTCCGGCGAGCTGCAACAGCATCATTGAGACCATTCCCGTGCGGTCCCGCCCGGCGGAGCAATGGACGACGACGGCGCCCTCCGCGTGCGCCAGCGTGCGGAAAACCTCGGCGATCAGCTGCGGGAAGATCCGCACGTTGTCCAGGTAGAAGCGCGGATGGTTCATATAGGGCGCGTCGGCTGCGAGTTCCGGGTGGCCGGGCTCTTCGGTGGGCCGGTTCAGCACGGTGAACCTTTCCAGCGCCGCCGGCGGGACCACCGGATCCGTCGGACGGCGCGAACGTTCACCCGGGTTCCGCAGATCCACAATGGTGCGCACGCCGTCGTCGTACGCCTGCTGCCAACCTGCGGCCGTCAGCCATTCCGCCCGACCCATCCGGAAGATATCCCCCGCCACGCGGCGGGCATTGACCGCACCTTCCCAGGCGACCGCACCGGAAGCCGCCGTGCCCCGCTCCGGTGTGAGGGCGGCGTCGCCGACCTCCGGTGCGCCGGAACCGGCGGGGCCGGAATCCATCCTCCGGCCGCTCACGGCGTGCGATCCTTATCCACCCGATTCCGCAGCCGGGCCTTAACATCCGGCCACTCGGAATCCAGCACGGAGTAGACCACGGTGTCGCGGATCCGTCCGTCGGGCATCTTGGTATGCCGGCGCAGCACGCCGTCCTGCCGGGCGCCAAGCCGCTCGATGGCGTCACGGGACTGGCGATTCAGCCGGTCCGTGCGGAACTCCACAGCACAGCAGCCGAGCGTCTCGAAGGCGTGTCCCATCAACTGCAGCTTGCTGTCCGGATTGGTGCCCGTCCCCTGCGTGCTGGCGCGGTTCCAGGTGTAGCCGATCTCCACCCGCGGCGCGGCTTCGTCGATATGGCAGAAGCTGGTCATGCCCAGCACCGTGTTGTCGGTGAGCCGGCGGACGGTGAAGGGGAGCATCTGGCCCTGGTCCTGGAGTTCCAGCCGCCGCCGGATCTCCAGTTCCATGGTGTGCGGCGACGGGATCTGCGTGTACCAGAGCTTCCACAGTTCGCCGTCGCGCACCGCATCCTTGAGCTCAGGCAGGTGCCGGACGCGCAGTGGCTGCAGCTTCACCAGGCTGCCGGTCAGCGTCAGCGGTTCGAACAAGCCCATCCCAGCAGCCTACAACCGGAGGCACCGCGGAGGCCCTTGCGCAGGTCAAACAGGTGCAGCCCGGCCCGCGGCCAGGCTGCACCCGATCATCCCTGTCCGGGGATCGGTTACTTCTCCCAGTCGAAGAAACCCTTGCCGGATTTGCGGCCGAGTTCCCCGCGGGCCACCTTGTCCCGCAGAATCTGCGGCGGAGCAAACCGGTCCCCGAGCGTGGAGTGCAGGTACTCGGCGATGCCCAGGCGGACGTCCAGCCCCACGATGTCGGTGGTCTTGAGCGGGCCCACCGGGTGCTTATAGCCCAGCACCATGGCGGCGTCGATATCCTCTGCCGAGGCCACGCCTTCTTCCACCATCCGCATGGCCTCCAGCGCAATCGCCACGCCCAGCCGCGAGGAGGCGAAGCCCGGCGCGTCATTGACGACGACGGCGGTCTTCTTCAGTGCCTCGACCCAGCTTCTGGAGGCGGCGGCGAGCTCGTCCGACGTCTTCGGAGCCAGCACCACTTCCACCAATTGCGACGCCGGCACCGGATTGAAGAAATGCAGGCCGCAGAAGTTGGCCGGCCGCTGCAGCTGGTCGGCCAACTTGGTGATGGACAGCGAGGACGTGTTCGTCGCCAGCCACGCCGTCGGCGAAAGCTGGGCTTCCACGGCCTTCAGCGCGGTGGACTTAAGGTCGAAGTCCTCCGGCACGGCCTCCACCACCAGACCGCAGGTGGCGAACGATCCGTAGTCGACGGACACGGACAGCCGGGACTTCAGCGCATCCAGCGACTCGTCAGTGGTGCCACGCTCCACGCTCTTGGCCAACGCGCCGGCCACCCGCTCGTGGGCAGCCTGGGCCGCCGTGTCGTCGCGCTCCACCACGACGACGTCGGCTCCCGCGGTCAGGAACGCGTGGGCGATGCCGGCGCCCATGCGGCCGCCGCCGAGGACACCTACGTTGTTGGGAATACTCTGCACAGGGTTCATCTCGCTCACTTGGGTTCGTTCTGCTTCGCGGCACTACGGGCGGCACTCTTGGCAGCGTTCTTATCGAGAAACGCCTGCATCCGGTCGAATTTGGCCTGGGATTCGAACAGGATGCCCTGGGCGACGGTGTCGATCACCGGGTGCGCTTCACGCGGGGTGTGGAACACGGTCTTGGTGAGGCGGACTGCCAGCGGGTCCTGCTTGCCGATCCGGTCCGCCAGCGCGTGCGCGGCGTCGATCAGTTCGGCGGGCTCGTGGATTTCGGTGACCAGTCGGGCCGCCAGCGCTTCGTCGGCGTCCAGGATGCGGCCGGCCAGCAAGATCTCCTTGGCCAGCGGCTCTCCCACCAGTTCCTTGAGGCGCCAAGTAGCTCCGGCCGCGGCCATAATGCCCAGGCCGGTTTCCGGCTGGCCGATCTTCACCGACGGCGTGGCGATGCGGAAGTCGGCGGCGTAGGCCAATTCCGCTCCCCCGCCGAGGGCGAAGCCGTCGAGGGCCGCGATGACCGGCAGCGGCAGCCGGGCAATGCGGTGGAAAACGGTGGAGTTGATGCCCGCCAGCGCATCGTCGCGGCGCCGTTCACGCAGCTGGGAGATATCCGCGCCGGAGGCGAAGATCCCCTTGCCGTTGACTTCCGTGCCGGACAGGATCAGGATCCGCGGTTCGCGCTCCAGGACGGCGCACACGGAGTGCAGTTCGTCCACCATGGCCTGGTCGATGGCGTTGCGGACGTCCGGCCTGTTCAACGTCACGTGGACGCGGTCATCGCGCTCATCCACGCGCAGCGTAGTGAAGGAGTAGTCGGCGAAAAGCATCAGACCCGCTCGACGATCATCGACGTGCCCTGGCCGACGCCCACGCACATGGTTGCCAGGCCGCGCTGTGCGCCCTCGCGCTCCATCCGGCCCAGCAGGGTCACCACCAGACGGGAGCCGCTGGAACCGAGCGGGTGCCCCAAAGCGATGGCACCGCCGTCGTTGTTCACAATGCTCTGGTCCAGCTTCAGGTCCCGCAGCACCGCGAGCGACTGGGTGGCGAACGCTTCGTTGAGCTCCACCGCGCCCAGGTCATCGATGCTCCAGCCTGCGCGGTCCAACACTTTTCGGGTGGCGGGCACCGGGCCGATGCCCATGATCTCCGGCGCGACGCCGGCCGAGGCGCCGTCGACAATGCGGGCGCGGGGTGTGAGGCCGAACTTGTTGATGGCGGCCTCGGACGCAATCACGATCGCCGAGGCGCCGTCGTTGAGCGAGCTGGAGTTGCCCGCGGTGACCACGCCGTCAGGCTTGATGATGGGCCGGAGTCCGGCCAGAACCTCTAGCGTGGTTCCGGGGCGGGGTCCCTCATCGGTGTCGACGACGGTGTCGCCCTTCCGTCCCTTGACCGTCACCGGGACGATTTCCTCCTTGAGCCGGCCCGCCTCGATGGCTGCGATGGCACGCTCGTGTGACTGGACGGCGAACGCGTCGGCGTCCTCGCGGGAAATGCCGTAGACGTCGGCCACTTCCTCCGCGGTCTGCGGCATGGAGTAGGTCATCTTGCCGCCGCGGCTGAGGTCGCCCTTGGCGAAACGCTGGTTGACGAAGCGCCAGCCGATGGAAGTATCGAAAATTTCGCCCGGCTTGGCGAAGGCCTTGGCCGGCTTCTCCTGGACCCACGGGGCCCGGCTCATCGATTCCACGCCGCCGGCGATGACGATGTCTGCCGCGCCGGCCTTGATCATGTGCGAGGCCTGGATGATGGCGCTCAGGCCGGAGGCACACAGGCGGTTGACGGTGATGCCGGGAACGTGGTCGGCGTAGCCGGCCAGCAGCCAGGCCATGCGGGCCACGTTCCGATTTTCCTCACCCGCGCCGTTGGCGTTGCCGAGGATGACCTCTTCGACCGTATCCGGATCGATGCCGGCCCGGGCGACGGCTTCCTTGACGACCAGCGCCGCCAGATCGTCGGGACGGACTGCGGACAGTGCGCCTCCGTAGCGGCCAACCGGGGTCCGCGCCCCGCCAATCAGGAATGCCTCAGCCATAGAAATAATCCCTCGCGCTTGATCGATCAACGATGACGATGAGCGGCCGCTCCGGCTGCCTGACAGCAGAAATTACCGACCGACCATTCTATAAAGAATCCCACGCCGCTCGGGGCCGGTCAACTGATATGACGGCCAGAGGCGAGTTGTAGCAGTTGGCACCGGCAAAGGTCCCAAGGGTTTCTCGGACAGCGCCGCGGACTTCAGCGCCTTCCGGCACCAGCATCACGCTGCGGTTTGGTCCCGGCCCTCGGCCTTGGCCGCGATCTCTTCCAGGTCCCTGGCCATCTGCTTGCGCGTGATACCTATTGCGAGCTTCCCGAACACCGCCAGCATCACTTTGGCGAAAGTCCCTGGATTCTCCATCTCGGCGCCGAAGAACATGGTGAGCCGGGTGCCGCCGTCTGCCGGCGCGAGTGTGAACCGGGTGGTGTAGTCGGCCCCGTTGGACGTCGCCTTGACGGTGGTAGAGGTCGGCGCATCCACGTCCGCCACCCACATCTCCTCGGTGGCTTCCTTGCCCATCATCTTCCGGGTCTCGCGCCACCGGTAGCCCTCGGCGTAGTCGCCGGGCGTCAAGATCTCCACCCGGGATATGGAGCTCAGGGTTCGGGCGGAACCAGGGATGTCAGTCAGGACGCGCCAGACTGCTTCCACCGGCGCGTTGATGTGCTGGACTAGTTCAAGGTGATGGCCCACAGTGGCTCTTTCGGCAGGAGTCGTCGGTCTGCCAACAGCCTAGTGGAGAGTAGGTGTGACTTCATGGAGCCGCGAGTCAACGGGTGGCGGACCGGCGCCGCCGAGCCACCATGCCACGACCTGCTGTTTGAGGACCATTGCTGTCCGTGTTCCCCTACCGCTGGCAGACGGGAGCCTTTACGCTCTACGCCATGACGTACAACATCCAGATGGCGGTTGATTGCAAGGACGCACATGCCCAAGCCGATTGGTGGGCGGAAACGCTGGGTTGGGCGCTGGAACCCACCGACCAGGACTTCATCACCAGCATGATCGAGCAAGGATTCGCGACCGACGCCGACACCATCGTCCACAACAACGTTCGCGTGTGGAAGGACGGAGCTGCGATTTGCCCGCCGGATCAGGTAGGGAGCAAAGCCAGGCAACGAATCCTCTTCCAGCCGGTTCCGGAGTCCAAGTCGGTCAAGAACCGGGTTCACTGGGACGTCCGCCTGGCCGGGGAAGACAAGGACGTGGTCCGGGCACGGCTCGAAGCCCGTGGTGCCACCTTCTTGTACTCGGAGTCGCAGGGCCCGCAGGGCTGGCACACGATGGCCGACCCGGAAGGCAACGAGTTCTGCATTTCCTAGGGCATTACGGGGCAACGAGAGGCCCCAGAGGTAAATCCCCTGGGGCCCCGCGCGGCGAGAAACACCTAACGATTAGTGGCGTTTGCGGCCCTTCACATCGTCATCTGCCTCGACTTCTTCCTTGCGGACGTCCGTGGAAACGGTCTCCTGCTCGGTGACGGTATCTTTATCGAGCCGGACGCGTTCAACCGGGACGGTTTCCTTGTCCACCACCGGCTTTTCCGCGTGCAGGGTCACCTCGTGCTCAGCCTCGCTGATGTCCGGCCCGGAGAGCGCATCGCCACGGTTGGCGTCAGTAATCGGTTCGCGCTCGAGGCGCACCTCTTCGCGCTGAACAGGGACGGTCCGGGTGACGTTCTCGGTGACGACATACTTGCGCAGTCTTGCCTTCCCGACTTCCTGGGATTCGGTGCCCACCCGCAGCCGCTCCTCCGAACGGGTCATCGCGTCGTCGGCCCCTGCGCGGGAGGTGTCGTAGTCCGTTCCGCGCCTGCCGGTGGTTTCGCGGGAGGTGTCCCTATCCGTCATGCCGGTTGTACCGGCGGTGCCTGTGGTCCCGGCGGTTTCGGTGCCGGTATGGCGGCCGGTTCCGCTGTAGCCTGCGTTGCCCGCGTTGCCCGCCGCCAAGCCATAGTGACGGTAGAGGCGATCCTCTTCTGCCTCCTCCAGGTGTCCCTCCGGGTCCACCCTCGGGGCGTCCTTGATTTGGTCCTTGGTGTAAGGCACGCGGAGGTCCCCGCCCTCGGTGGTGGCATTGTCGAGCGGGACGAAGCTTTCGGACATGCCGAACAGGCCGGTCTTGACCGTCGCCCAACTCGGCTCATCGGTCCGGTCGTCGAGGTAGAGTTCCCCGAGCGAACCGATCTTGCTCCCTTCGGAATCGATCACATTGGCGTTGCTGCCGACCAGACGGTCGAATTTATCCTTGGCGATCATTTCATCTCCTTATTTGTTTCCACCTGCCACGGGATGACCGGGGCGAGTACGCTCCGCCGGCACGGTTGTGCTGCCGGGCGCGATGATGGTTTTGTGATGGTTCTACCGTCCCCGCTTCAACGGGTAAAGGCGGTCAGATCGGAGGCCGTCGGACTGGGTTCCCATTCCCCAGCGGGTTCAGACCCCGAGCTGACAGGAGGACCGGAAGGCCGGTTTGCATCGGCCCCTGGTTCTGTAAATCCACTGTTGGCCGGAAGGTTGATTACGTTGTAAGCAAAGCATGCTTAGCATTCACCTGCAACCCCGTCGGCCAAAAAAACCTCGTGAGGAAACCACCTGCCGGCGGCCTGCGCAGTGATTCCTCGCCACACCCCGCGCGCTGCCTTGGCCGGGCGCGGTGGCGTGCGGGCCGGCACCGCCGAACAGGAATTTGTGGCCGGATTCCCCAGTCGATGACCCGGCGAACCCGGCAGGAGGTCCTCGAACCGCAACGATAAACTCTAAGGGTGACTTCCGAGACCCCTACCCCAGCCAGCACCACCTCCGCCAGCAGCACCGGCCAGGCGCAGCCTGACCTGCCGGAGAAGGTTTCCGACCTCTTCGACCCACAGCGCTGGCGTGCAGTGGAAGGCTTCGACTTCCAGGACATGACATACCATCGCCAGGTGGAGCGCGACGCCGACGGCGCCGTGGTCCGCGACCTGCCCGCCGTGCGCATCGCGTTCAACCGGCCGGAGGTGCGTAATGCGTTCCGCCCCGGCACCGTCGACGAGCTCTACCGAGCGATGGACCATGCACGGATGACGCCGGACGTCGCCACGGTGCTGCTGACCGGAAACGGCCCCTCCGCAAAGGACGGCGGCCACTCGTTCTGCTCGGGAGGCGACCAGCGCATCCGCGGCCGGGACGGTTACCGGTACCCGGTAGAAAACGCAGCAGGGGAATCCGCAGAATTTATCGACCCGGCCCGCGCCGGCCGGCTGCACATTCTGGAAGTCCAGCGGCTGATGCGCACCATGCCCAAGGTGGTCATCGCCGTCGTCAACGGCTGGGCAGCCGGTGGCGGGCACTCGCTGCACGTGGTCTCCGACCTGACCATCGCCTCCCGCCAGCACGGCAAGTTCAAGCAGACCGATGCCACCGTGGGCAGCTTCGACGCGGGCTACGGCTCGGCCTTGCTGGCCCGCCAGATCGGCCAGAAGGCGGCGCGGGAGATTTTCTTCCTGGCCCGCGAATACTCCGCCGAGGACATGGTCCGCATGGGTGCGGTCAACGAGGCGGTCGACCACGAGCGTCTTGAAGAGGTGGCGCTGGAGTACGCCGCGGACATCGCGCGGCAATCGCCGCAGGCCATCCGGATGCTCAAATTCGCCTTCAACCTTGCCGATGATGGGCTGGCCGGACAGCAGGTCTTCGCCGGTGAAGCCACCCGGCTGGCGTATATGACGGACGAGGCCGTCGAGGGCAAGGAAGCGTTTCTGGCCAAACGCGACCCGGATTGGTCTTCCTACCCCTACTACTTCTAAGGCGGCGGGGATGGACATAGAGCCGGCCCTCTCCGCGCTGGCGGCAGCGCTGGGCGGCGAGGGTCCCGCCGTCGAAATCGCAGCCGATGGAACCCCACTGCCGGTGGCTTCACCCGGGCTGGCTCCGGGAACCGCCGCGATTGTCCGGACCTCGGGTTCCACCGGCACGCCCAAGGCCACCATGCTGGGGACCGACGCGCTGGCCGCGTCGTCGATGGGCACTGCGCTGCGGCTCGGCAGCGAGGGGCAGTGGCTGCTGACGCTCCCGCCCAATTACGTGGCCGGCCTGCAGGTACTAATCCGCTCGCTGTACGCCGGCACCCGGCCCTGGGCCATGGACCTGTCCCAGGGTTTCACGGCGCAGGCGTTCACCGACGCTGCCTCCGCGCTGACCGACCGGTTCCGGATTACGTCACTGGTGCCCACCCAGCTGCACCGGCTGCTCGCCGCCGCGGCGCCGGAAACGGTCAAGGCGCTGCGCCGCTTCGACGCGATCCTGCTGGGCGGGGCCCGAATGCCGGCGGCGCTGCGGACCGAGGCGGCCAAGCATTCCCTGAAGATCGTGCACACCTACGGGATGAGCGAGACCTGCGGCGGCTGCGTGTACGACGGCGTGCCGCTTCAGGGCGTCAGGCTGCAGCTCCAAGAGGGCCGGGTGCTGATCGGCGGCGATGTGGTGGCCGGCGGCTACCTGGAGAACCCGGAACTGACCGCAGCGCACTTCAGCGAGTCCGGCGGCACCCGGTGGTTCCGCACCGAAGACCTGGGTGAGGTCGACGACGCCGGTGCGCTCACCGTGAGCGGGCGCGCGGACGACGTGCTGATCACCGGCGGCGTCAAGGTATCGGCGGCTGCCGTCGCCGAGGCAATTGAAGGGCTGCCGGAGGTGCGGGCGGCACTGGTGGCCGGAATCGCAGATCCGGAGTGGGGCACCAAGGTGGGCGCCGCCGTCGTCGGTTCCGCCACCGTGGATCAGATCCGGGCGCGCGTCCGCGCGGCGCTGGGGGGTCCGGCCGTCCCGCGGCACATTGTGCACCTGGACGCGCTGCCGCTGCTATCCAATGGCAAACCGGACCGCCTGGCCGTGGCGGACATTCTGCGCCGGTCGGCCGCGGAGGCCGCGCCGTACGGCGGCGGGCAGCCCGGCGCCGAACCGCCGCAACCGTGACATCCGGCACTCCTGCTCCGCCTGCTGCACGGCTCGCCGGCCCCCATGGGCGAGAATAGAACCTTGCTGCGGATGCCCGCAGCCCATGATGTACCAGTCCCCCACAGGTAAGGATCCTCCACAGTGGCTACAGCCGGGCAATGGCTCGAAGGGGCACGCCCCCGAACGCTTCCGATGTCGATCGCGCCGGTGATCATCGGCAGCGCGGCCGCCTACGAACTGGGTTCCTTCCGGCCGCTGCTTGCCGTGCTGGCCGCACTGGTCGCGATCCTGTTCCAGGTGGGGGTGAACTACGCCAACGACTATTCGGACGGCGTCCGCGGCACCGACGACGTGCGCGTTGGCCCGCTGCGGCTGACCGGCTCCGGGCTGGCCACGCCGCAGGCTGTCAAGGCCGCAGCATTCGGCAGCTTCGGGCTCGCCATGGTCGCCGGGCTGGCACTGATCATCCTGTCCCAGACCTGGCCGCTGCTGCTGGTGGGCGTGGGCTGCGTGATCGCCGCCTGGGGCTATACCGGCGGCAACAACCCGTACGGCTACCGCGGGCTGGGCGAGGTCTACGTGTTCCTGTTCTTCGGCATCGTTGCCACCATGGGAACCACCTACACCCAGGCCCTCCAGGTCAGCTGGCAGTCCTTCATCGGCGCGGTCGGTACCGGCTTGATCGCCACTGCCTTGCTGATGGCCAACAACGTCCGCGACATTCCCACGGACCGCGAGGTGGGGAAAATGACGCTGGCGGTCCGCATGGGCGACGAGGTTGCGCGCATCAGCTACGTCATGATGCTGGCGGTAGCCCTACTGCTGCCGCTGCTTTTGGTCTACGACTACCCGTGGATCCTGCTGGTCCTGCTGCTGGTGCCGGCGTGCCTCACCCCGAGTTGGCTGATGCTCAAGGGCAAAAAGCGCGAGAGCCTGATTCCGGTGCTGAAGCAGACCGGGCTGATCAACCTGGGGTTCGCAGTGGCCTTCGGCCTGGGCCTGGTGCTCAGCGAAATCATGTAGGCGGTTGCTGCGGGCCAACGCCCTCGGTCAACCCTGCAGGCCGGAACCGGACCGGTTGCCGGTATGGTCAGCGCTGGTCCTCGGACCGGGGTTCGTTCGGTTGCTGCGGTGACGGTTGCTGAGGTGCCTGCTGCGGTGCTGGCTTGGGCTTGCGGTCCGAATCCACCCGCAGCTCGCCGTGCTGCTCGACCGCGGAGTCCTCGGCCAGTGCGTCGGAGATCTCCGTGGAGGTCCGCGGTGCCGTCATGCCCTTGTTGAAACGGCTGGCTAGTGCCCTCCCGGCTTCGTCCCTCATCTCCCGGAAGAACAGGTAGGTGATGCACCAGCCCATGACCGCGGCCGCTAGGGCGGAGTAGACGACGCCCAGCCTCAGAAACAGGCAAATAACAAAGATGACGGCCATAATGCCGAGCCGCAGGGCGCTGAATTTCCAAAAAGCCACGCCTCAAGTTTACGCTGCCCGCGAGATCACCCGGACAGTCCACGGTTTCCGCAGTCCGCAGGGCAGCGCTCACCTACAATTAATTCATGGTCCGTCTCTATATCCTGCTCGCGGTACTGGCTCTCGCGGTGGTGATCTATGCCCTGATCGAGTGCGTCCGGTCCAGGTCCCATGAGGTGCGCAGCATTTCCAAACCGGGATGGATCCTCACGATCATCTTGGTCCCGCTGATCGGGGCCCTGATGTGGTTTATGTGGGGCCGCCCCCGCGCGGTGGGCCGACAGCCCCAGCAAGCGCCCCGCCCGGCAGCCCCGGACGATGACATTGCGTTCTTGCGCACGCTCGATGCACAGCGCCGCGCCAAACAGCGCGAAGAGGAATTGCACCGGCGTGAGCAGGAGCTGAAGAAGACCGAGGACCCGAAGCACGGGAACAAGGACAAGCCCGCCACCCATGACGACCGGCAGTTGAGCGAAGACGACCCGGACAACGGTCCGCGCTAATAATCAGGCGCGAGACCCCTCGGTTTCGAAGAAGGCCCGCGGCTCTGAGTGAATCCAGAGCTGCGGGCCTTCTTTCGTTGCGGAGTCGGGGGCGGGTTTCCTTCAGCGAGGCCCCGCCCCGGCTATGTCCTAGACTCCGGCGTAGCTGTGCAGGCCGGCAAAGAAGACGTTGACAATGGTGAAGTTGAAGACCACGCAGAGGTAGCCGACGATCGACAGCCAGGCGGCGCGGGTGCCGGTCCAGCCGCGGGTGGCGCGGGCGTGCAGGTAGCCGGCGTAGACCACCCAGATCACGAACGTCCAGACTTCCTTGGTGTCCCAGCCCCAATAGCGGCCCCAGGCTTCTTCGGCCCAGATGGCGCCGAGCACCAGGGTGAAGGTCCACAAGACAAACGACACGGCGTTGATCCGGTAGGCGGCGTTCTCCAGCGTCAGTGCGGAGGGGACCAGCCGCATGAAGCCCAGCTTGTCCGCCTTGCCGGCGCGGCCACGGGCCTCACGGTTGGCCTGGATCAACTGCAGCACGGACATGGCGAAGGTCAGGGTGAACAGCGCGGACGCCAGCACCGCTACCGAAACATGGATGATGATCCAGTAGCTCTGCAGGGCGGGAATCAGGTGGGCCACCGGCGTCGGGAATCCAATGGTGGCAGCGATCAGCATGATCACCACGAGCCCGATGACGAACGAGCCGAGGAACCGCAGGTCCTTCCGGGTCAGGGCAATCAGGTAGACAACCGCCACCATCAGCGCGCCGGTAGTGCAGAATTCGTACATGTTGCCCCACGGCACCCGGTGCGCTGCCATCCCCCGGGCCACCACGCCGGCGGCCAGGATAACGGTTGCCAGCACGGTGAGGGCCACACCGATTCGCGCGGCGGCGCGGCGTTCCTTGCCGTAGTTCATCGAGTCCGCGGCCATTTCGACCGCGTGCGCCTGGCCTTCGTTCCCACCGGCGCTCCTGCCGCCAGCGGGTCTGGACGTGCCGCCGGCGGCGCCGACCAGCACTGCCGAGTCCGCCGTGGCGTGCTCGGCGGCCAGCCGGTCTTCGACTGCCTTGATGGTCTTGCTGGATTTCGCCAAATCCCAGCAGAAGGCGATGAAAGCGACGGTGAACGTCATCGCACCGAGCAAGATAAAGAGCTCGCTGTACTGGGCCAGTGTTTGGTCAATCGTGGGCATGGGAAGAGGTGTCCTTAGGAGTTGTCAACGCCGGCGGCGCTCTTGCTATTGTGCGCCTGTGGGCCGGCATCCGTCAGCCATTGGTCGCGGAGGAGTTTGCTGATGGTGGCTGCTTCAGGGCTCAGCCGGTGGTCTTCGCCGCGGGCCAGCAGGCCCCACTCCACCATCGTCCGTCCGTCGTCGTGGGTGCCGGCGCGCACCCAGACGCGGCGCCGCCCAATGAACAACGAGGCGCCCAAGCCGGCCATCGCCAGCGAGGAGAAGACGAGCGCCCCGAGCTTGCCCGGGTCGTGGTGGATGTCCAGCGCGGCATAGCGCACCAATCCGTCGAAGGTGATGCTGCCCATTCCGTTGGGCAGTTCCTTCGTCTCGTACGCGGCGAGCTCGATGCCGCCGTCGTCCTGGTTGCGGTCATTGAGCACGGTGAGGTTGCTGGTGTCCAGGACAAAGACGTTCTTCGGATCGCCGTTGTCCAGGCCCAGATCACCGTAGTAGGAGTTCAAGTACAGCCGCGGGTTCATCGGGTCCGGGTCGCTGCCGTAGGCCACGCCGTCTTCGCCTTCCATCGCCGTCGGCAGGAAGAAGCCCACGAAGCCCAGCTGCTCTGGCTTCGCGTCCGGCACCTTGATCACCATCGTGGAGGTGTAGGCGCCGTCGTTGGGAATGGCGACGACGGGGCCCTGGTGGGCGATGTTGCCCTCGCCGTCCTTAATGGTCACCACGGGCGCGTATCCGTTGCCCATCAGGTAGACGTTGCTGCCACCGATGGTCAGCGGGTGGTTGACCTTCAGGACCTGCTGCTCGGCGGGCTCCCCCGGCTTATCGCGCACGGACATGGTGGCGGTGAAGTCCAGCGGCTGCCCGTAGTGGGTCGTCGATTCGCGGTCGAACACCACCTCGAACTTGTCCAGGGTCAGGGAGAACGGGTCCAGCCGGTCCTCGGTGAAGCCGGTCCCTGGGTTGAAACTGTCGTAGCCGATCAGCGAATTCACGAACGTTTCGCCCTCGACCAGGACCCGCTGGCCGGTGTAGCCGAACTGGCCGCCGATCGCCACGGAGACCAGCACCCCGATCAGCGAGGTGTGGAAGATCAGGTTTCCGATTTCCTTGGCGAAGCCGCGTTCGGCGCCGACCGAGGGCCGGTCGGTGTCCGCGTCGCGCACGTCCACCCGGTAGCCGCGGCGCTTCAGCAGCCGGGCGGCCTCTTCGACCGCCGAACGCGCGGAGACGCCTGCTTCGGCCGGGACCGCCATGGAACCGTACTCGGGCAGCCGGGACAGCCGGCGCGGTGTCCGCGGCGGCTGCGACCGCATGGCCTTGTAGTGCTGGATGGCGCGCGGGATGACGCAGCCAATCAGCGACAGGAACAGCAGCAGGTAAATGGCGGAGAACCACACCGAGGAGTAGACGTCGAAGAGCTGGAAGCGGTCCAGCCACGGCCCGACCTCGGGATTGTCCGCGAGGTACTGGGTCACCACGGCGGGGTTGGCCGGGCGCTGCGGGAACAGCGAGCCCGGTACCGCGGCCACCGCCAACAGCAGCAGCAGGAACAGCGCGGTGCGCATGCTGGTCAGCTGGGTCCAAGCCCAGCGCAGCATGCCCAGGAACCCCAGCGCGGGGACCGCGACGTCGTCCCGCTTGCGGTTGGGCTTGCGGTCGGTACCGGCACGGCCTTTGCCGCCGCCGGTGACCGGTCCGCCCGGTGCCGGGGCACCGGCGTCGTCATGGCGCTGAGCGCCGTCGGGGGTCTGACTCATCAGATCGGGAGCCTCACTTCATTTGCAAACCAATCCTGCAATTGCGTCAC
The DNA here is from genome assembly GCF_059091905.1 of Arthrobacter sp. Dra40. NCBI lineage: Bacteria > Bacillati > Actinomycetota > Actinomycetes > Micrococcales > Micrococcaceae > Arthrobacter > Arthrobacter sp. Dra40. The sequence continues at coordinate 13,304 of NZ_JBNHHB010000047.1, read as the reverse complement.
CCAGTCCCCCCAGAGCCCGGTGGCCATCAGCAGGCCCAAAACTACCAACATGGCTCCGCCCGCCCGCTGCAGGAACAGCCGGTGCTGGCGGAAGAACGCCATGGCGCCCATCCCCCGCCGCACGCCGAGCGCGATCAGCAGGAACGGGATGCCCAGGCCCAGGCAGTACATGAAGGCCAGGAAGGCGCCCTTGGCCGCGTCCGCGCCGCCGGAGTACGCCAGCGCCTGGACCGCGGAGAAGGTGGGGCCAATGCACGGCGCCCAGCCCAGCCCAAACGTCATGCCGAGCACCGGGGCACCCCACAGCCCCGCGGGTGGACGGGAGTGGATTTTGCGGTCGCGCTGGAAGAAGGACAGACCGCCCATGAAGATAATGCCCATGACCACGACGACGACGCCGAGCAGCTGGGTGATCCAGTCTGCGTCGCTGCCTTTCAGCCAGGCACCCAGCTGGCCGAAGACCGCCCCGATGAACACGAAGACGATGGAAAAACCGAGCACGAACAGGCCGATGCCGGCGAACATCCGGCCGCGGCGCTGGCGTTCCAGGTCCACGCCGGTGAGCCCGGTGACGTAGCCCATGTAGCCGGGAACCAGCGGCAGTACACACGGGGACAGGAAGGAGACCAGCCCGGCCAGCATGGCCACGGGGATGGCCAGCAGCACGGAGCCGTTCAGCACCGTGTCGCCGAAGGCACCCCCCAAGGTCATCGGCAGCGAGGCCGTCGCCCATCCCACGGCTACGCGGCCACTGCGTCTTTGATCAGGGCCTTGAGCGTGCCCTTGTCCGCCACGCCCAGGATCCGGGCGGCGACTCGGCCGTCCTTGTCCAGCACCAAGGTGGTCGGGACAGCCTGTGGCGGCACATAGGACGTCATGGCCAGCAGGATGCCGCCGTCCTTGTCCATGAAACTGGGGTAGGTGATGCCGAAGTTGCGCTCGAAGGCCTCGGCGGTGGGCCGCTCGTCCCGGATGTTGACGCCGTAGAATTGCGCGCCGTCGGCGAACTCCTCGCTGAGGGCCTGCAGGTCAGGCGCTTCCAGCCGGCAGGGCGCACAGGAGGCATACCAGAAGTTCAGCACGGTGACCTGGCCCACCCAGTCGGCTGCATTGACGGCGGTGCCGTCGAAGAGCTTGGCGGTCAGCTGCACCGGTTCACCGCGGGATCCGGGCGCGTACTCGGTGACCGACCCATCGCCGGCGATGTAGTTCTTGTTGTCTCCGGCGTTGGCCTGCTGGGCCAGCGGGTCCTCAACGGAACAGGCGGCCAGCGACAGGGCGCCAAACAGCCCCGCACCGACTTTAAACAAGGTACGGCGGTTGAACGAACGGGGATTATCGGCAGTCACAGTCACACTCTTCTTCGTGGGGTTGAGGGCATCCCACTTCTACAACGCGTAGTAATTCTATTATGCTCCCGGCAAGTTCGCCGCACCGGGCAGCAAATCGGCACAGGGCTCGGCATAGCGGACCGCGCTCAGGCGCCCGTCGTCGAACTCAAGGGAGGTCACCGACGCCAGCGTGCACTCCCGGCGGCGGGGATCATGCCAGAGCGGTTTGCCCTCGCTGGCCAACCTGGTGACCCAGATGGGCAGCTGGTGGCTGACCAGGATCGCCTCGGCCCCCGGGCCACCGCGTTCGACGGCCTGGCGCCGGGCGTCGGTGATTGCTTCACGCATCCGGGCGACCTGCGACGTGTACGGTTCCCCCCAGGACGGCCGGAACGGATTGTAGAGGCGCCGCCAGTACCGCGGCTCGCGCAGGTGCGAGCGGATGTCGCTGAGGCCCTCGAAGTGGTTCTCGGCTTCGATGATCCGCTCGTCGGTGACAATCTCGAGGCCGAGCGCCTTCGCGGTCGGGCCGGCGGTCTCCTGCGCCCGGGTCAGCGGCGAGGCCACCAGATAACTGATCGTGGCGCCGCCCCTCCGGCGCTCCGAGAAGTAGTCTGCGGCACGCCGGGCCATTTCCTGCCCCAGCTCAGACAGTCGGAAGCTCGGCAGCCTGCCATACAGCACACGGTCGGGGTTGTGGACCTCGCCGTGGCGGAGCAGATGGACAATGGCTTCGGGCATGGTTACAAGTGTCTCAAACCGGGCGTGTTTGCCCAAAAGCCCTTATCGCCCGCCGGCCCGGGCTGTTCGGCCGCCAGCGGGCCGCAAAATCATCCTTCCGAGCGACCGACACGGCGCTGACCTGCATTGTAGTGTTGCAGTAACAGCTGCCAAGAGCCTCGGCGGCCGGGCTCGCAGACCCGGACCGTGTGGATGAGATGAAAAGGATCCGGCCATGAGCACCCCACAGAACGAACCGAACACGCCCGGTGACGGGGAAGGCCGGCCCAGCGGCCAGGAACAGCCTCAGTACGGACAGAATTTGCCGCAGTACGGCCAAAACGCTTCGCAACAGCCCGGCTCCGGCCAGCCGCAGTACGGACAGAACGCACCGCAGTATGGCCAGGGCCAGCCGCAGTACGGGCAGAACGCCCCGCAGTACGGCCAGCAGCCGCCCTACGGCCAGGGCCAGCAGGGCCAGTCTCCGTATGGCCAGCAGTACGGGCAGCAGCCGTACGGTTACCAGAACGCCGTGCCCGGTCAATACGGTTACCCGAGCGGCCAACCGCAGACCGGCGCCAAGCCGACTCGGCCGCGCGAGGTGGTCATCGCTTTCTGGCTGATCATCGCAGCGGCGGCGATGACGGCCATCGAGATGCTGACCGAGCTGTCGAACCTGGATGGCACGATGGCAACGGTGCTCAAGGATCCGTCGGTCCGTGAGGCCCTCGGTGAGCAGGGCGGCCAATTCTCCGACGCAGAGCTGTCGCAGATGATGAGCGGCACAGCGGGAGTGATCATCGTCATCACCGCGGTGATCGCCGTCGGGCTGTACCTGCTGGTGGCCTTCGGCGTGAAGGCGGGCAAGAACTGGGCCCGGATCACCGGCACCGTGTTTGCCGCCCTGTCGCTGCTTGGGCTCTTCAACTTCTGGTTCGGGACCCTATCCGTACTGCTGGGCGTCGCGGCGATCGTGCTGCTCTTCCTGCCGGCGTCGAACCAGTTCTTCCAGGCCACCAAGGCCCACAAGTACGGTATCTACGGCCGCTAAGTCAGTACGGCAGCCGGCTGCACCACTGGCTAAGGACGGGCGCTGGACTCGGAGTTGTTCACCGTGTCCTGCGCCCGTTGTGCGTGGTAGGCCAGAATCTGCAGTTCGGTGGCCATGTCCACCTTGCGCAGCTGCACGGACGGCGGCACCTGGAGCACCACCGGCGCAAAGCTGAGGATGCTCATCACTCCGGCCGCAACCAGCCGGTCGCAGAGCCCTTGGGCCACACCGGCAGGCACGGCCATGACCGCCATGTTGGCCCCGGTCTGGCGCAGCACGGATTCCAGCTCAGTGATGGGGCTGACTCGCAGCCCTGCCACCTCCGACCCGACGACGAGCGGGTCTGCGTCGAAGAGCGCCACGACGCCGAACCCCTTGGTACTGAAACCGGAATAGCCGGCCAGCGCCCTGCCCAGGTTGCCGACACCGACGATCGCCACTTTCCACTCGTGCATGAGACCCAAGGCCGCCGAAATCTCCTGGCTGACCAGGCGGACGTCGTAGCCCACGCCGCGGGTTCCAAACGACCCCAGGTGGGACAGGTCCTTGCGCAGGGTGGGCGGGCTGACCCCGGCGGATTCGGCCAACTGCTCGGACGATATGCGCTCCGTGCCAGCGGCCATCAGCGAATTCAGCGCCCGGAGGTAGATGGTCAGGCGTGCGAGCGCAGCCGGCGGGATCTCCTGGCCGGAAGGCTTGGCCGCCTCGGCATCCGTCAGGTGGGTCACTGTTCTCGCTCCGATGCCTGCTGCGGGCTCCGGCCCAGGCTGTCTCCAGCGGTTCCGGATCATGGTTGCCCCGGCGGTTGTCCTACCGATGGCTGGTGTTCCCTTAGATTAAGCTCCGCCGCGCCGGTCTCCAACTCGGATGACGCGGGGGCCGTCGCCCTACTGCGTGAGCAGGCGGCGCAAACGGTCCGGGTCGATGTGCCAGAAGTCCCGCTGCACGCCGTCGATCATGACCACCGGGATCTCTTCGGCAAAGCGGCGCTCAAGCTCCGAGTTTTCGAGGATGTTTTTTTCCTCCCAGGAGACACCCAGTTCCCCCGCAACACGCTCCACCGTCTCCCGCGCAGTCTGGCACAGATGGCAGCCGGGTTTAGTCAGCAGCACCAACTCGTGGTTGCGGCCCTCGGATCCGTTCATGCCTTCCACGGTAGCCGCCGGCGGCGGTGAACGGGGAATCGCCGGCGCCTCGTTAGACTCGAAGTATGTCCAAGTCCGCCGCCGGCCATGCGCAGCGAGCTTCGGTCTCCGCAGACCCGGGGACGGAGGCTGCATTTTTCGACGTCGACAACACGCTGATGCGCGGTGCCAGCTTGTTCCACGTGGCCCGCAAGATGTACCAGCGCGGGGCCTTCCGGATGCGCGACGCTGCCAGCTTCGGGTTCAAGCAGGCCCGGTTCCTGATGCGCGGGGAAAACCTGAAGGACATCCAGTCCATCCGTGACACGGGCCTGGCCCTGGCCACCGGCCTGCTGAGCGACGACGTCAAGCAGCTGGGCGACGAGGTCTACGACGAAGTGATTGCCTCGAAGATCTGGCCCGGCACCCGGGCGCTGGCAGACCAGCACCTGCGCGTGGGCCGGAAGGTCTGGCTGGTCACGGCAACACCGGTGGAGGTCGCCGCCGTGATCGCGGACCGGCTGGGCCTGACCGGCGCCTTGGGCACGGTCGGCGAAGTCGAGGACGGGGCCTACACCGGACGCCTGATCGGGGACATCCTGCACGGTCCGGCCAAGGCGGTTGCGGTCGAGGAGCTGGCTGCCCGGCAGGGCCTCGACCTGGCGCGCTGCTGGGCCTACAGCGACTCGTACAACGATGTCCCGCTGCTGACCCTGGTGGGCAATCCGGTGGCCATCAACCCGGATGTTAGGCTGCGCCGGCACGCCCGCGGGAACAATTGGCCGGTCTATGACTTCCGCAGCGGACGCCGCGCGGCCACGCTCGGGCTCAAGGCCGCCACCGGCGCGGGCGCGGTGTACGGGCTCTGGCGCGGCGTGAACAAATTCCGCCGGCCGGCAGCTTAAGCACCGGTCTTCCCCTGCCAGGCAGGCGTTAAATGCACACGGTCCGCCAGTTTCCTGACGGACCGTGGAAGCTTGGGAACCGGCTAACGGGTCCTACTTCTTGTTGCGGCGCTGGTGGCGGGTCTTGCGAAGCAGTTTGCGGTGCTTCTTCTTGGCCATACGCTTGCGGCGCTTCTTGATAACTGAACCCACGAGTCCCTCATTCACTGATAGTTTCCGTGCTGCCGGTGCCCGGCAGGGCACAAGCCAACTTACGGTTTTTCGACGATGACGTAAAACGTTCCTTAACAGGGTACAGCTTCCGTGCACCCGTCATTGACCGCCGGACGCCGGGGAGCCGGTACCCGGCGTTAGGCGGTGCCGGTTTCGCGGTCGATCACCGCGCCGCGCAGGTACTCCTCCACGGCCGACTCGGGCACCCGGTAGGAACGTCCGAAGCGCACAGCGGGCATCTCGCCCGAATGCACCAACCGGTAAACGGTCATTTTGGACACGCGCATGACTGCGGCCACTTCCGACACCGTCAAGAAGCGCACATTCGAGAAGTTGTTCTCGTCAGCCATTTCGCACTGTTCCTTTACTGTAAGCAACGACGACGGCGTGCCGCCTTGCCCTGCCCCAAACCCTCTTCCTAGATACTTTAGAGGCTGTTGTGGCGAAAGTGAAAGCGGCCACTGTAGCTTAAGGGTTTTATTGCTGCACGGTCTTTGTCTGCAAGGCAGCGTTTGCCCCGCGATGTCCGGCGGCCGCCGCCAACTGCGCCAGCACATCGGCCGTCACGTCCCACTCCATGCAGGCGTCGGTCACGCTCTGTCCGTAGACCAGCCCGGCCCCGTCGGCGTTTTCAGACACGTCCATTTTCTGTGCTCCGCCGACCAGGAAGCTCTCCAGCATGATGCCGGCGATGGCGCTGCCGCCGGCCTCCAACTGCGCCGCAATCTCCAGTGCCACCTCGGCCTGCCGGTGGTGACTCTTGCCGCTGTTGGCATGGCTGGCATCCACGATCAGCCGCGGATTCACGCCTGCTTCGGCCAGCGCTTCGGACGCCGCGGCCACCTGGTCGGCGCCGTAGTTCGGGCCGCTCTTGCCGCCGCGCAGGATCAGGTGGGTGTCCGGGTTGCCATTGGTGGCCACCAGCGCCGCACGCCCCTCGCCGTCGATCCCCAGGAACGTCTGCGCCGCGGACGCTGCCTGGCAAGCATCGAGTGCCACCTGCAGCCCGCCGTCGGTTCCGTTCTTGAAGCCCACCGGCATGGACAGGCCGGACACCAACTGGCGGTGGATCTGGCTCTCCGTGGTCCGGGCACCGATCGCACCCCAGCTGACCAGGTCCGCCAGGTACTGCGGGCTGATCGGTTCCAAGAACTCCGTGGCCACAGGCAGGCCAAGCTCCGCCACCTGCAGCAGGAAAGTGCGTGCCAGCCGCAGCCCGGCCGCGATGTCGTGGGAGCCGTCCAGCCGGGGGTCGTTGACCAGGCCCTTCCAGCCCACCGTGGTGCGTGGCTTCTCGAAGTAGGTGCGCATGACAATCAGCAGCTCTTCGCGGTGTTCCCGCGCCACCTGTGCCAGCCGGCGCGCGTAGTCCAGACCAGCCACGGTGTCGTGGATGGAGCAAGGACCCACGATCACCAGCAGCCGGTTGTCCACGCCGTCCATGACCGCACGGATTTCCTCCCGGCCCCGGGCGACCACGGCGGCGGCTTCGGCGGCCAGCGGCTGCTCCGCCATAATCTCTCCCGGCGACGGCAGCGGCTTGAAGCTGCTCACCCGCAGGTTGTTCGTGCCGCGCGCCGCGGTCTGTGCGCCCACCCCGTCGCCCGTGCCCGGCGCCGTTGCGTCGGACTGCGCGGCCGCTTCCAAGAGGTGGTTGGCAGGTGCATTCATGGTGGGTGTCCCGTCTGTTGGTGGCGGGACCTCGGATTCAGAACCCGCCGGAGAAATGGCGAAGGGCAGAGAATCATCTCTGCCCTGTTGGCTCTGAAGGTAGGTATGCGTACGCGCTAAGCGGTTACGTCAGGCCCCTCCAGAGCCAACGCAAAATACGCATACCAACGAGTCGTCATGCCTGCACTCTATGCCGAACCTGTCGGAGCCGGAAAACCGACCGCCGCGACATGACCGATTATGACGACGGCGGCGCGGCCTCCCGCGGGCCGTTGAAACGCCTACCGCGGGCCGAACACCGTTCCGGTTCGCGGCACCGGGCCGGAAAAGCTGCCTAGGCCAGCCCCGCCAGGACGTCGATGCCGAAAACCGGTTCCCGGTCCAGCGGTTGGAGGTCGGTGATGCCGTGCGGCTCCAGCGCCGCAGCTACCGACCGCTGGAAACGCCGGACGTTGACGCCCAGGCCGCCGCCGAGGACCACTGGGCCGGCGAGGCTGAGCCGGTCCGCCACCAGGCGGATCTGGTCGGCAAGGTCGGCAGCGGCCCTCTCGATGATCGCTACAGCGGGCGGCTCGCCGTCCTCGGCGGCGGCCACCACCACCCGCGACTTGTCCGCCCAGAACCGCCGGTCGGTTTGGGGCGAGTGGAACAGCGCTATCAAGTCCACCGGTTTACGCAGCCCGCAGTCAGCCAGCAGCAGCGCAGACAGCCTGTCCGGCGGCAGGCCCGAATCCAGTCGGGAGAGCGCATGCCGGACGGCTTCGCGGCCCAGCCAGTAGCCGCTGCCTTCGTCCCCCAGCAGGTGCCCCCAGCCGCCGGCGCGGGCTTCCTCGCCGGCGGCATTGATGCCCCACACGCACGATCCGGTGCCGGCAATCACACCGATTCCCGTGCTCCGGTGACCGGCGGCCAGCACCAGCCGGGTGTCGTGGACAACGTGGATATCCGCCCCGGGGGCCAGCGGGGCAATGAGCGCGCGCAGCGCTTCGGCGTCGCCCTCGGTGTCGACTCCACCGGCCCCGGCGTAGACCGCAGCGACGCGGGCCGCGCCGAGCCGGCCAAACACCTCGGACAAGGCGGCTGCGGCCTGGGCCGGGCTGGTGTTCTGGACGTTGGCACTGGCCGCTGTCGCTTCGGCGACGACCCCGCCGTCGTCCAGCCGGATACCGTGCGTCTTGCTGCCGCCGATATCCAGCCCGATCAGTGTCTGAACCATGGACCGAGTTTACAGTTCTGCCCCGAAACCGAAACGACGACGGTGCCCGCCTGAGGGGCGGGCACCGTCGTCGTGATCAGGACTCTGCTGGGTCCGCTGGCTTAGATGAGCCCCTGCGCCAGCATGGCGTCTGCAACCTTTTTGAAGCCGGAGATGTTGGCGCCGGCCACATAGTTGCCGGGCATGCCGTACTTGTCGGCGGTCTCGGCGCAGCGGTCGTGGATGCCGACCATGATGTCGGTCAGGCGCTGCTCGGTGTACTCGAAGCTCCACGCGTCGCGGCTGGCGTTCTGCTGCATCTCCAGCGCGGAGGTCGCCACGCCGCCGGCGTTGGCTGCTTTGCCCGGGCCGAACAGCACATTCGCCTCCTGGAAGATGGAGGCAGCCTCGCTGGTGCAGGGCATGTTGGCGCCCTCGGCCACGGCGATCAAACCGGATTCCACCAGCCGACGGGCGGATTTGTCGTCCAGTTCGTTCTGCGTCGCGCTGGGCAGGGCCACGGTGCAATTGACATCCCAGACATTGCCCTCGGCCACGTAGCGCACGGAGGCGCCGCGGCGATCGGCGTAGTCGGAGATGCGGCCGCGCTCAACTTCCTTGATCTGGCGCAGCAGTTCGACGTCGATTCCGGCCTCGTCCACCACGTAGCCGCCGGAATCGGAGGCCGTGACCACCTTGGCGCCCAGTTCCTGGGCCTTTTCGATGGCGTTGATTGCCACGTTGCCGGAACCGGAAATCACCACGCGCTGCCCGTCGAAGCTCTGGCCCCGGGTCTTGAGCATCTCCTGGGTGAACAGGACGGCGCCGTAGCCGGTGGCTTCGGGCCGGACCAGGGATCCGCCCCAGCCGGTGCCCTTGCCGGTGAGGACGCCGGACTCGTAGCGGTTGGTGATGCGCTTGTACTGGCCGAACAGGTAGCCGATCTCGCGGGTGCCCACGCCCATATCGCCGGCGGGGACGTCGGTGTATTCGCCGATGTGGCGGTACAGCTCGGTCATGAAGGACTGGCAGAAGCGCATTACTTCGTTGTCGGAACGGCCGCGCGGGTCAAAGTCGGAACCGCCCTTGCCGCCGCCGATGGGCATGCCGGTCAGAGCGTTCTTGAAGATCTGCTCGAAGCCCAGGAATTTGACGATGCCCAGGTAGACCGACGGGTGGAAACGCAGCCCGCCCTTGTACGGGCCGAGTGCGGAGTTGAACTCGACGCGGAAGCCTCGGTTGATCTGCACGTTGCCGGCGTCGTCCATCCACGGGACCCGGAAGATGATCTGGCGCTCGGGCTCGCAGATGCGCTGCAAAATCGCGGCATCGATGTATTCGGGGTGCCGGACGGAGAGCGGCTCCAGAGTGTCAAAGACTTCGTTGACGGCCTGGTGGAATTCCGTTTCGCCTGGATTGCGGCGGAAGACTTCGTCGCGGACTTCAAGCAGATGGGCATCCATGGGTGCGTCCCTTCCCTAGCTGACGTATTGGGGCACTCAACTTGCTTCAGGCCCTCACAAAGAAAACCACACGGAGGCGGGAAGCAAGAAACACATCTGACATATCGCCGAAGCGCCTCGTAACGCGCCGACCCGCGGTGTTGCCGGCCGTTGCCACCCGCCGAGGCCTATAATTCCGGCCCTGTCCGGCGTTCAGGGGCGCGGATTGTGCGGGCGGTCACGCGCGGTCGGGACGGCCTGCGGGGCGCCATATGTGCGGGTCATCATAGTCCGGGGGGCCGACCCTTGCCGGGTGGCGTTCAGCCGCGGCGTCGGCGCGGCAGTTTCGGCAGATGCGCAAAAAGGTCCGCGGCCTTGGTCGTTGCCTTGTTGGCGGCCTGGCCCAGCGACCGGCTGAGGTTGGCCGGAACCGGAACCTCCAGGCTCCGCCCCGACACGGCGTGGCCCGGCTCTTGCGGAGCAACGACGGCGGCCGCCACCGCGGGTGCCACCGGTTCGGCCGCGGGCAGCACATCGATGCCGAAAGCGGCGATCCACTCGGCCACATCCTGCAGCGGCTGGGTTTGCAGCGAGTAGTAGCGCTTCTGCCCCTGGGCGCGCATGGAGACCAAGCCGGCCTCGCGCAGGACCTTCAGATGCTTGGAGACAGTCGGCTGGCTAACTTCGAGTTCTTCGACCAGTTCGCCGACCGCTTTGTCGCCGCCGCGAAGCGAGCCGAGTATGTCCCGGCGCGTACCTTCAGCTATCACTGCAAAGACGTCATCGATGGCCATTCCATTACCCTAATCGCATATATGCCCGGCAGGCACCCCGGCGGCGGTCCGGGGGCGAGGATCGCTCAAAATCGTTACACCAACCCGGCTGGGATAGCGTCCGCCGCGCGGGGACAGCTCAGTCGAACCACGGGTCGAGGCCGTGGTACGGGAAAATTTCCTTGCGTGTTGCCATTACCGTGCGGTCCACGCTGTCGTTCGGGTCGTAGCCGACTTCCCACGAACGCCACCACAGGTCGGCGTCGTCGCCCATGTACAGGGGGGCCTGCTGGCCGTACCTGACCTCCACGTATTCGTGCCAGGACTGCGGCACCTCGCTGTGCAATGGGATGGGCCGGCCGGCAACGATGGCCAGCATGTGGGTCCAGGACCGTGGGACCACGTTGAAGACGTCGTAGCCGCCGCCGCCGGTGGCGATCCACCGGTCGCCGGCGACCTCGCGGGCCAGGTCGGCCATGTCCAGCATCATTTGCCGCTGCGCGTCGATGCTCAGCCGCAGGCTGCTCAGCATGTCGCGGGCGTGGTTGTCGCACCCATGCTGGCTGACGATCACTTCCGGCGCGAAGGCCCTAACCAGCTGCGGGACCACCGCGTGGAAGGCGCGCAGGAAGGCCGCATCACCGGTGCGGGGCGGAAGGGACACGTTCACCGAACTGCCCAGCGCGTCCGGGCCACCGCTTTCGTTGGCAAAGCCGGTTCCCGGAAACAGGTGGGTGCCGGTCTCGTGCAGCGAGATGGTCAGCACCCGCGGGTCGTTGTAGAAGATCGACTGCACGCCGTCGCCGTGGTGGGCGTCAACGTCCACGTAGGCAACGCGTTGCACCCCACGGTCCAGCAGGTGCTGGATGGCCAGCGCGCAGTCGTTGTAAATGCAAAATCCACTCGCCTTGCCGCGCGCCGCGTGGTGCATACCGCCGGCAAAGTTGACCGCATGCAGCGCCGTACCGTCCAGAATGGCGGCCGCGGACTGCAGCGATGCCCCTGCGATCCGCGCGCTGGCGGCATGCATCCCCGGGAACACCGGGTCGTCTTCGGTGCCGAGTCCGCGCTCTTCATCCACCGCCGCCGGGTTGTCGCTGACCGCCTTCACCGCGGCCACATAGGCCGGATCGTGGACGATTTCCAACTGGGCGTCCCCGGCCATCTCGGCTGCGGCCAGGGTGACATTCGGCCGGTGGAAGATGGCGTATTCGTCGGCCAGCCGCGCGGTCAGCTCCAACCGGATCGGAGACATGGGATGGTGCGCGCCGAAATTATACGCCAGGAGCGAATCGCTCCACACCGCCAGAGTGGGAACCGCGGGAACTGGGGTAGCTGACATCACAGACAGGCTACGCGAAACCGCTGCCGTGCAAGCATTCGTCCCGCCCCTGCGCGGTTAAATGATGATTTACTACTGCAAGGAACACATCAGCGATTTCGGAGCCGGACAGAAGCGATCGGAATGACCAGACAGCAGCCGTCGTGGCTGGCCGAGCGGGAGCATGGACGATTCTGGCTCCTGCGCACGCTCCGTGACTTCGTGGACAGCGTGGCCAACAGCTCGCCGGCCCGGCTGGCCCTGATCGTCTACGTGGCCGTGATCCTAGTCTTCACCGGACTGCTGTCCCTGCCCGCAGCCACCAGGGACGGGCAAATCACCCCGCTGTACGACGCCTTCTTCACCGCGGTCTCCGCCGTCTGCGTCACGGGGCTGACGGTGGTTTCCACCGCTGCCCACTGGACCTTTTTTGGCCAGGCAGTGATCCTGCTGGCTATTTTCATCGGCGGATTGGGCACGTTGACGTTGGCCTCGCTGCTGGCACTCATGGTGAGCAAGCGGCTGGGCGTCCGCGGCAAGCTGATCGCCCAGTCAGCCATGAGCAACGCCGGGCGTCTCGGCGAGGTCGGCACGCTGCTGCGGATTGTGATTACCACCTCGGTCATCATCGAGGTGATCCTGGCGCTGATCCTGTTCCCCCGCTTCCTGATGCTTGGCGAATCCTTTCCCCAGGCCGTCTGGCACGGCATCTTCTACGCCATTTCGTCCTTCAACAATGCCGGTTTCACCCCGCACTCTGACGGGTTGGTCCCCTACGAAACCGACGAGTGGATCCTTCTCCCGCTGATGGCCGGAGGCTTCCTGGGCAGCCTCGGCTTCCCCGTGGTCATGGTGCTGTTGGAGCGCGGCTGGCGCTTCAAGATGTGGAACCTGCACACCAAGCTCACCGTCGAGGTGTCGCTGATTCTGCTGGTGGTCGGCGCCTTGGTGTGGGGAGCCATGGAGTGGAGCAACCCGGCGACGATCGGCGGCATGACCGTCTGGGACAAGGTCCTGCACGCCTCGTTCGCGTCCGTCATGACCCGCTCGCTCGGCTTCAACCTGGTGGACATGAACAACCTGGAGCCCACCACCATGCTGTTCTCCGACGCCCTGATGTTTGCGGGCGGCGGTTCCGCGTCGACCGCCGGCGGCATCAAGGTCACCACCATCGCCATCGTGTTCCTGGCCATCGTCGCCGAGGCCCGCGGCGACCGGGACGTGAAGATCCACGGCCGGACCATCCCGGAAGGCGCCATGCGGGTGGCCATCTCGGTGATCGTCATGGGCGCCACGTTCGTGGCCGGAGCGGCCGGGCTGCTGCTGGCCCTCACCGGCGACAGCCTGGACCGGGTGCTGTTCGAAGTCATCTCGGCGTTCGCCACCTGCGGCCTGAGCACCGGCCTGAGTGCGGAGCTGCCGCCGGAGGGCAAATACGTGCTCTGCGCGCTGATGTTCGCGGGCCGCGTCGGCACCATCACGCTGGCCGCCGCGCTGGCGCTGCGCGAACGGCGCCAGCTGTTCCACTACCCCGAAGAGAGGCCCATCATTGGCTGAC